>CAZNMK010000124.1:0-7620 GCA_964574045.1 uncultured Roseovarius sp.
CGCCGCCTCCGAGCCGGTCCATGCCGACCAGTGGATCTGCGGGCCCAGCCCCAGCCCCGCCTGGGTGGCCGGCGCGGCCACCGAACGCAACCTCATCTCGCTGCGCAAGGTCAACCTGATCGGGGTCTACGGCAGCCCCGGCGAGCGCCGCGCGCTGATCCGCCTGGCCAACGGCAAGTATCGCAAGGTGCAGGTGGGCGACCAGCTTGACGGGGGTCAGGTGGCGGCGATCGGCGACGACGAACTGCACTACATCAAGCGCGGCCGGGCGGTGGTGCTCAAGATGCCCAGAGGCTAGGGCGCGTCGCGTCCGATCGGTTGTCCACCCGCCCCGGGCGTGACCCGGGGCCTGGCCATCGCGAAAGCAGGTCCCGGCCCGGGGCCGGGACGGATATCGGATATCGGATATCGGATATCGGATATCGGATATGATCAGACGCGACACGCTCTAGCAACGGCGCTGCAGATCGGGGCCCGAAAACCGCGGGCGCATGGCGCATGAAGCCCGTGCAAATGCACCGTCATCCTGCCATTATGTCACCATAACGCCAGCAACGGAGGCTCGCCGCCGCATGGACGGTTTCCTGTTCCAGGCCACTATCTTTCTCGCCGCCGCGGTGATCGCGGTGCCGCTGGCGGCACGGCTGGGGCTGGGCTCGGTACTGGGCTATCTGGCGGCAGGGCTGCTGATCGGGCCCGTCCTGGGGTTTGTCGGCGGGCACGAGACCGAGGAATTGCAGCACTTCGCCGAATTCGGCGTGGTGATGATGCTCTTTCTCATCGGGCTGGAGCTGGAGCCGCGGGCGCTGTGGGACATGCGCCACCGGCTACTGGGGCTCGGCGGGCTGCAGATTGCGCTGACCACACTGGCGGTGATGGTCGGAAGCATGGCGCTGGGTCTCGGTTGGAGCGTGGCGCTGGCGATCGGCCTGATCCTCGCGCTCTCCTCGACCGCAATCGTGCTTCAGACCCTGACGGAAAAGGGCCTGATGCAGACCCCTGGAGGGCGGTCGGCCTTTTCGGTTCTGCTGACCCAGGACATCGCGGTGATTCCGATGCTGGCGCTGCTGCCGCTGCTGGCGCTGCCCAAGACCCCCGACATGATCCTCGGCGAGACCATCAAGCGGTTGAGCGAGAGCGGCGCGCCCCAGCCCGAGGCCGCGCATCAGGCGGCGGCGTCGTTCATCCAGAACCTGCCGGGCTGGGGGGTGACACTGGTGACCGTGGGCGTGGTGGGGGCGATCATCCTCGCCGGCATCTACCTGACGCATCCGGTCTTCCGCTTCATCCACGCCGCGCGGCTGAGCGAGATGTTCACCGCGCTGGCGCTGCTGATCGTGATCGGCATCGCGTTTCTGATGAACCTCGTCGGGCTGTCGCCGGCGCTGGGCGCATTCCTGGCCGGCGTGGTTCTGGCCTCGTCCGAATTCCGCCATCAGTTGGAAAGCGACATCGCCCCGTTCAAGGGGCTGCTGCTGGGCCTTTTCTTCATCACCGTGGGCGCCGGCATCGACCTGCTTGCGCTTTTCGGGCAGTTCTTCACCATCATGGGACTGGCGCTGGCGGTGATCGTGCTCAAGGGCGCGATCCTCTATCCGCTCGGGCGCGCCTTCGGGCTGCGCGGGCGCAGCGTGTGGCTGTTTACCCTGTCATTGGCGCAGGCCGGGGAATTCGGCTTCGTGCTGCTCTCGTTTTCCGGCCAGCAGAACGTGATCCCGCCATCCATGACCGGCACGCTGCTGCTGGTGGTGGCGATCTCGATGCTGATCACGCCGCTGCTCTTCATTCTCTATGACTGGCTGTCGCGGCGCATCGACGACGGCGCCGAAAGCCGCGAACCCGACGAGATCAGGGCCCAGGGCCCGGTCATCATCGCCGGCATCGGCCGCTTCGGCCAGATCGTCAACCGGCTGGTGCGCTCGAGCGGGTTCAAGACCGTCGTTCTCGACAACGATCTCGGCGCGATCCAGCGCATGCGCCGGTTCGGAATCAAGGGTTTCTTCGGCGATCCGACCCGCCCCGACCTGCTGCACGCCGCCGGGCTGGCCAGCGCGCGGGTGCTGGTGGTGGCGCTCGACGATGCCGACGCGGCCACCCGCCTGGTCGCGTTCGCGCGCCGCGAACGGCCCGATCTGCATATCGTCGCGCGCGCCCGCGACCGCACCCATGTGTTCCGCCTGTTCAAGGCCGGGGCCGACGACATCGTCCGCGAGGTATTCGACAGCTCGCTCAGGGCCGGTCGCTATGTACTGGAAAACATGGGGCTTTCGGAATTCGAGGCGGCCGAGATGGAAAAGATGTTCTACCAGCACGACCGCAAGTCGGTGCGCGAACTCGCGGCGCTGTGGGATCCGGCGATCCCGACGGTGGAAAACCCCGCCTACATCAGCCGCGCCAAGGAGCTGGAGCAGGAACTGCAGACCATGCTGCTGTCGCAGCTCGAAGAGCGGGCAGCGGCCAACGCCGTCCATCCCGAACCCGCCGCCGGGATGGCGGAACAGGACAACACCTGACCCGGCTCAGCCGCCGGCGACGCCGGCCTCGGCAAAGGTGGCCATGCCCGAATGACAGGCGACCGCGCCCTTGACGATCAAAATCGCCAGCGCCGCTCCGGACCCCTCGCCAAGCCGCATTCCGAGCGACAGGAGCGGCTCTTTCCCAAGCCTTTCCAGCAGCTTGGGATGCGCGAATTCGGCGCTCGCATGGCCGGCGACGGCATGATCGAGGGCCCCTTTCCGCGCCGCTTCGAGACAGGCCGCGGCGGCGGTGCAGATGAACCCGTCGAGGATCAGCGGAATGCGCAGCATGCGCGCGCGCGCCATCGCCCCGGCCATCGCGGCGGTCTCGCGCCCGCCGAGGCAGCGCAGCACCTCGAGCCCGTCGCCGCGGCAGGCGGCGTTCGCCTCCACCGCGCGTGCGACCACCCGCGCCTTGTGCTCGAGCCCCGCATCGGAAAGCCCGGTCCCGCGCCCGACCCAATCGCCCGCCTCGCCGCCGTATAGCGCCAGCGCGATCGCGGCGGCGGCGGTGGTATTGCCGATCCCCATCTCACCCACGACCAGCAAATCCGTTTTATTGTCAATGGCGTGCCAGCCGGTCTTCAATGCCTGCACGAACTCCGCCCCGGTCATCGCCGGACCTTTGGTAAAGTCGGCGGTCGGACGGTCGAGGTCGAGCGCATGCACATCCATGCGCGCGCCGGCCAGTTCTGCCAGCTGGTTGATGGCCGCCCCGCCGGCCTTGAAATTGGCCACCATCTGTACCGTCACCTCGCCGGGAAAGGCCGAGATACCCTGTGCGGTGACACCGTGATTGCCGGCAAAGACGATCACCTGAGGCGCACGGATCGCGGGGCGCGGATCGCCGCGCCAGGCGGCGTACCAGACGGCCAGATCCTCCAGCCGGCCCAGCGACCCCGGCGGTTTGGTCAGCTCGCCATTGCGGGCCGAGGCGGCGGCGCGCGCGGCGCCCTCTTCCTGCGGCAGATCGCGCAAGAGACGCGAAAACGCCTCGACTGTCCCGAAATCCTGTAGCATCCTGTCCCCCGCGGTTTTTTGCCCGTGCACCTCTAACCCGACCGCCGCCCGGTGCACAGACCGAAAAGAGACCTCGCCATGCCTCGATTCGACGCGCTCGACCTCGATCCCGCCCATATCCGGCAGGCGCTGGGGCTGTTGTCGCGGCTGCCGGTGGCATCGGGGGCGCCGCCGCAGGGCGCGGCCGGCGCCGCGTGGGCCTATCCGGTGGCCGGGCTGATCCTGGGCGGGCTGGCGGCGCTGGCGGGGCTGGTGGCGCACGGGCTGGGCATGGCGCCGCCGCTGACGGCGGCGCTGGTGCTGGGGGTGACGATCCTCGTCACCGGCGCGATGCACGAGGACGGGCTGGCCGACACCGCCGACGGCCTGGGCGGCGGCTGGACCCCCGAAAGGCGGCTCGAGATCATGAAGGACAGCCGCATCGGCACCTATGGCGTGCTGGCGCTGATCCTGGCCTTCGCCGCGCGCTGGGCGGCGCTGTGGGTGCTGTTCCAGGCCGGGCCCGGCACGGCGGCGGCGGCGATCCTGGCGGCGGCGGCGGTGTCGCGGGGAACGATGCCGGCACTGATGGCGGCGCTGCCCCCGGCGCGCTCCGACGGGCTGTCGCACGGCGTGGGCCGGGTGACGCCTGCCACGGCCTGGCTGGCCGCGGGCATCGGCATCGCCGCCGCGCTGGTTCTGACCGGGCTGCAGGCGCCCTGGGCGCGGATCTGGGCCGCCGCCGCCACGCTGGCGATGGGCTGGCTGGCGCGCACGGCCATCGGCGGGAAGACCGGCGACATCCTGGGCGCCACCCAGCAGGTGGCCGAGGTGGCGGTGCTGGCCAGCCTGGCGACATAGACGAAACCCCCGCGCCCGCCCGGAACGAAAAAGGCCGCGCCCGAAGGCGCGGCCCGAAAGCGATTCAGGGGCGCTTCGGTGCGCCTGCGCTCAGGCGGCGCGAGAAATCAGCACCTCGTCGACCTGCTTGGCCGCCTCGACCTCGTCCTCGCCGCTGACGGCGGCCACCTCGCGCGTTAGCCGCTCCAGCGCCGCCTCGTAGAGCTGGCGCTCGGAATAGCTCTGCTCGCGCTGCTCGTCGGTGCGGTGCAGGTCGCGCACCACCTCGGCGATGGCGATCAGGTCGCCCGAGTTGATCTTTTGCTCGTACTCCTGCGCCCGGCGCGACCACATCGCTCGCTTGACGCGGGCCTTGCCCTTGAGCGTGGTCATCGCCTTGGACACCACATCGGGGCTCGAAAGCCCGCGCATGCCGATCTCGGTCGCCTTGTTGGTGGGCACGCGCAGCGTCATCTTGTCCTTCTCGAACGAGATCACGAACAATTCCAGTTCGATTCCGGCGATTTCCTGTTTCTCGATCGACACGATCTGTCCCACGCCATGCGCGGGGTAGACGACATAGTCGTCGGGCCGGAATTCGGACTTCTTCGATTTGCTCATTCAGTTCTTCCTCACTCATGAGAGACCGCCGAAGACGCGACACACCTTTACCCCCACGGGATGCGATCATCCGATGAGCCGGCACGCCGGACGCAAAAAGCGTCATCCCCAGTTTGTAGCTCGGGCGGACGGGTTTCAGGCGGTTTTCTTCAATTACGCTGTTATCATACCATAAAAATCGGCATTTCGGAAGCGCAATCGCCGCGCCATGCCGGCAAGGCACCCGCGTTTCCCCTTGTGTTACGCGACGTTCCGGCGGCGCCGCGCACCGTGGCGGCAGTCAAGCGGCGCAGTCGCCGCGGGCGGAACGGTTCAGTCGCCCTCGCCCGGATTCTCGGAAAAGTACTTCTCCAGCTTGCCTTCCTCGCCGTCGCGTTCCTCGGCCTCGGGCAGCGGATCCTTCTTGGAGACGATGACCGGCCACCGGTCCGAATACTTGCGGTTGAACTCGACCCATTTGTCCATGTCGGGCTCGGTATCGGGGCGGATCGCGTCGGCGGGGCATTCGGGCTCGCACACGCCGCAGTCGATGCATTCGTCGGGATGGATGACCAGCATGTTCTCGCCCTCGTAGAAACAGTCCACCGGGCAGACCTCGACGCAGTCGGTGTACTTGCAGGCAATGCAGTTGTCGGTCACCACATAGGTCATCTTGCGCTCTCATCCCATGACTTGTGGCGCTGACCTAATCCAGCCGCGCCGATCATTCAAGCGTGTCGGAACGTCTCAGGTCGAGTTTGCGGCGGTCGCGTTTCGAGGGCCGGCCGCCGCCCTCGTAGCGCGGGGCGGGCGGCAGCCCGTCGGCCGGGGCATCCGGGGCGAGATCGTCGTAGAGCGCCTGTGCCTCGGGGGCCGGGCCGCGCCGCGCGGCCAGGGCGAGAATGCGCACCACCCGCACCCGGCGGCCCTGCGCGAAGGTCAGCACATCGCCGGGGGCGACCGTATGGGCGGGTTTCGACACCTTGCGGCTGTTGACGCGCACATGCCCGGCCGAGACCAGCGCCGCCGACAGACCCCGCGTCTTGAAGAACCGCGCCTGCCAGAGCCACTTGTCCAGGCGGATCTTCTCGGGGGGTCCGGGCACGGCGGTCAGGACTTGTCCCTGAGCCCCATCAGCGCCGCGGCAAAGGGGTTGTCGGGGTCGATGCGGTCCTTCTTCTCGGGCCGGGCCGAGTAGGTGCGCGCGCCCTTCTGTTCGGGCTTTCCGGCTGGCTTGTCCGTCTTTGTCGCCCCGGGCTTGCCGCCCGGTCTGCCGCCCTTGCGGCCATGGGGCGGCTTGCCTTCCCTGCCCTGCGGCCGGCCGGGCCTGGCGCCGCGGGCGCGGCCCGCCCAGGTGAAGGTATAGAACGCCTCCCGCTCGGGTTCGGCAGTCTCGGCCGGGGCGGCGCCCGGCGGCAGTTCGTCGTCGGGCGTGGCGGGGATGTCGGCGGCGACCTCGGCCGTCTCGGCGGGTTCGGCGGCGAGCGGCGCCTCGCCCCGATCGGCAATCTCTTCGGCGGCCCGTTCGGCGGTATCGGCAGCCGCCGCACCGGCCTCTGCCCCGGCGGCCGCGTCGGCGGGGGCATCCGCCATCGCCCGGTCGGCGGGCTTGACCTTTTCGCGCTCGCCGCGCTCGGCGCGGTAGCCGAGGCCGGTCATCAGCTCGGCGAACTGCTCGAGCGTCATCCCGGTGATCGACAGCATGTCGGCCGTGGCCTCGAATCCGGCGCGGCTGTCCTCGGCGCGCAGCATATCCGCGAGCCGTTCCAGCATGTCGATGCGGATCGCCCGTTCGCCCGCGGCGCGGTAACCGGCCATGGCGAAATAGCCCTCGGGGTGGCCCTGGCCCGCGGGCACCGTCACCAACCCCGGCGGCGGCGCCTCGGGGAACTCGGCCAAGCCCTTTTCCAGACCCCAGAGCACCAGCCGCAGCCGCGTCGGCGCCGGTTTGAGCAGGAGAGGCATAAACACCGTGAACTGGCCGAACCGCACCCCGTGCTTGCGCAGCTGGCCGCGCGCCTCCTGGTCCAGCGCCTTGACCTCGGCGGCGACCGCGCCGCGCGGAATGATGCCGAAATGCTCGATCATGCGGAAACCGAAACCGCGGGCGAGACCCGAAAGCGTCTCGTCGCGGCGCATCGCGGTCAGCGGCTCGAAGAGCGTGGCGATCTTGCGGTCGATGAAATGCTGCAACCGGCGTTCGACCTTGGCGGCCACGTCCGCGCCCGCCGCCTCGTCGACGAAGGCCGCGGCGCGGGGGGCCAGCGGATCGCCGCCCGCCACCAGCTTGCCCACGGCAGACGAGCCCCACATCAGCCCGCCCTGCTCGGTAAAGTCGATCTCGGTGTCGGGCGCGTTGTAGAACCGGTCCGCGCGCAGATGGAAATGCGGCGCCAGCGCCTGCAAACCGGCCTGTTCGACGGTCCTGGCCTCCTGCCCGGCGGCGGTCTTGTCGCGCACGAACCGGAACCCTTCGAGCCGGCCCACGAATTCGCCCTCGACGGTGACTTCGCCGCTGTCGTTCACTTCGGCCACGATGGCCTCCTTCTCTTTGAGCCGGCGCATCAGCACCGAGGTGCGCCGGTCCACGAATCTTTGCGTCAGCGCGCCGTGCAGCGCGTCCGACAGCCGGTCTTCTACCGCGCGCGTGGCCTCGCGCCAATGG
>CAZNMK010000125.1:0-2784 GCA_964574045.1 uncultured Roseovarius sp.
TGTGAGAGATGCGCCCGAGATCCTTGTCGAGCGTCTTCCACTGGTTGCTGTCCGGCGTTTCGCTCACACGGCCGCTCCGGGGTCGTAACCGATCCGTGCGCAGGGCTAGCGGGATGGGCGCAAAGGTGCAACCGGGATCGTTGCGTCCCGGCCGGAAATCATCGCAACTGTCGCAACAGCGCCTTGAGTTCGGGCTCGGCCACGCGCGCGGCCGCCATCTGCGGCTTGAGCCACAGCCGCGCGCGTTCGCGGGTCTCGGGGTAGGTGTCCGCAAGCTCTTCGACGTCGATGCGGAACACCTGCACCTCGACCGGGGCGCCGTAGCCATCGTCGAGGCGCTTTTCGTAGTGGTAGACGCCCACCGGTTCGGACGAGACGCGCGCCGCCCTGACGCCGGCCTCTTCCCAGGCTTCGGCGCGCGCGGCCTCGGCGGCGTTCATGTCCTCCATCAGCCAGCCCTTGGGCAGCACCCAGCGCCCGGTGTCGCGGCTGGTGATGAGCAGCACTTCGGTGCCGCCATCCTCGCCGGTGCGGCAGCACAGCGCCGCCACCTGCAGTTCCGGCGGTCGCCGCAGCAGCGGCCGGACCATTTCGGCCCAGGCTTTTTTGAGGTGTCCGGTCATGGCGGTTCTTGTCTGCTCAATTGTTTGAATGAAACTATATACATGGCTGCCGGGAATATCAATTCAACTGTCCCTGCGGCGCCTGGCGCGCAGTGTCGGGTCCGCGGCGGCCGGGTCCTCGGGCCAGGGGTGGCGGGGATAGCGGCCGCGCATTTCCTTGCGCACCTCGGTATAGGCGCCGGCCCAGAAACCGGGCAGGTCGAGCGTCGTCTGCAACGGCCGGCCGGCGGGCGACAGCAGCGTCACCCTGAGCGGCGTGCCGCCAACCCGCGGGTGCGCCGACTGGCCGAACATTTCCTGCAGGCGCAGCGCGATCGCTGGGTGTTCGCCGCCGTAGTCGATCGGGATGCGCCGTCCCAGCGGGGAGGTGAAATGCGCCGGCGCGGCGGCGTCCAGGCGCTGCATCCGGTCCCGGCCGAGCCGGGCGGCAAGGGCCGGCCGAATGTCGAAGCGCCGCCAGTCGCCGGCGCTGCGGACGCCGCCGAGATGGGGCAGGAGCCAGTCCTCGAGGTTCGCCATGAGCCCGGCTTCCGAAAAATCGGGAAAATCCTCGCCGCCCGAGCGCAGCAGTTCCACCCGCGCCGCGAGGCGCCTCGCCGCGTCCGACCAGACGAGCCCCAGCGCGCGCACGCCGTCGAGCATCGCGCGCGCCACGGCGTCAGGCGGTGCATCGGTCCAGATGCGGCCGTCGAGCACCAGCGCGCCGAACTTCTCCTGCCGGCGCGCGATGACGCGGCCCTCGCGCCGGTCCCAGACGCAGAGGTCGTGCCAGGCGATATCGGGGCCGAAGTGCGTGCGCAGCTCGGCCTCGCTCAGCGATGCCGCCTGGCGGATGCGGGCCTCGCGCCGGTCGCCGTCGAGATCGGTCGCGACGATGAGCCGGGCCGCGCCCAGCGGGTCGCCCTCGGGCAGGACCGCGCCCGCGCCACCGGCGAGCAGATAACGCGGCGCATCGCCCGCCCGTCGCAGCCCCACCCGGTCGGGATAGGCGAGTGCCGCCATCGCGCCCGCGCTCATTGTGCCCTCGCGGCCATTCTTCGCACCGCGCGCCAGCCGGCCGGCCTCGGCCCGGATGCGCGCGAGGGTGCCCCGGTCCGTGTCCGGCGGCGGGTCCTTGAGCGCCTTGAGCCTGAGGGTCAGATCGACCGGGCCACCGAGCCGCGCCAGCGGGTCGCGCTCGGCCAGAAGCGCGGCGAGGGGCGCCGCCTGAGCGCCCGCGAGCGTCAGCATATGCGCCAGCCGCGGATGCAGCGGCAGCCCCGCCAGCGCGCGCCCATGCGCGGTGATCGCGCCCCGCCCGTCGAGCGCGCCGAGCATCGCCAAGAGCGCGCGCGCCTCGTCGAAATGCCCCGGATTGGGCGGGGTTAGGAACGGCATCTGCGCGGGCCCCGCCCCCCAGAGCGCCAGCTCCAGCGCCAGCCCGGCAAGGTCGGCGGCCTCGATCTCGGCCGGGGGGTGGGCGGCGAGCGCCCCCTCCTCGCCCTTTGACCACAGCCGGTAGCACACGCCTTCGGCCACCCGCCCGGCGCGGCCGGTGCGCTGGGTGGCCTCGGCGCGCGTCGCCCGCTCGGTCACCAGCCGGGACATGCCCGAGGCGGGATCGAACCGTGCCCGCCGCGCCAGCCCGCCATCGACCACGACGCGGATATCCTCGATCGTCAGCGAGGTCTCGGCGATGGCGGTGGCGAGCACGAGCTTGCGCCCCCCGGCCTGCGGCGCGACGGCGGCGCGCTGCCGGGCGAAGGGCAGGGCGCCGTAGAGGGGGCGGATATGGCAGCCCTCCGGCAGGCGGCCGCGCAGGAGCGCCTCGACGCGGCGGATTTCGCCCTCGCCGGGCAGAAAGGCGAGGATGCCGCCCCCGATCCCACCGGCCGTCTCGTCGGCGGCCTCAGCGATGAGATCGGCCATCGCGGCCTCGAATCGCATCTCCTTGCGCCGCGGCCGGGGCAGGTGGCGGATCGCGACCGGATAGGCGCGGCCCTCGGCCGTGATGACGGGGGCGCCCATGAGGTCCGCGACCGGCGCCGTGTCGAGCGTCGCGGACATCGCCATGAGGATCAGATCGTCGCGCAGCGCGCCGGCGATTTCGAGGCAGAGCGCAAGCCCCAGATCGGCGTTGAGCGAACGCTCGTGGAATTCGTCGAAGATGACCGCGCCCACC
>CAZNMK010000125.1:2794-7614 GCA_964574045.1 uncultured Roseovarius sp.
GCGTCCGAGACCCGCGCCTCGCCGCGGATACGGTAGCCGACGGTCCCGCCCGGCGCCTCGCCCAGCGTTGCGGCCATGCGCTCGGCCGCGGCGCGGGCGGCAAGGCGGCGCGGCTCGAGCATCAGGATGCGGCCCTCGGTCAGCCGCGCGCGAAGCATCTCTGGCGGGACGACCGTGGTCTTGCCCGCGCCGGGCGGCGCCTGCAGCACCGCGCGGCGGGTGCGCCGCAGCGCATCCAGCAGCGCCGGGATCGCGGCGAGAACGGGAAGAGGGGCGTCGGTCATGGTCCGGGCGTTATCGTCGAGGCGCGCGGCAATGGCCAGAGGGTGGCGCGTTCCCCTTTCAGCGCCGCTCCATCACCGCCGGGCCGAGGCGCGTGTCGAAGGCCACCCGCTCGGCCCGCATCGTGTCGCCCGCCGGCACATAGGTAACGGAGATGCCGACATCGCTGCTTCGGCGCTCGCTGTCGCTGTAGCCCGCAACCCGGCGGTAGGCGCCGGTGCAGACGATCGCCTCGCCCTCGGCGCGGCGTCCCTTCAGGGTGATGACCGCGTGGCGGTGGCCGTCGAAGACATCGGCCGAAAACCGGCAGACCTCGTCGCGGGGCTGGTCGCGCAGCGCGACATAAAGCAGGGTGAGCGGGTCGATGGCATTTCGCAGCCCGGACGTATCGGCCGGCGGCGCGCTGCTGCCGGCATCGCCGGCGACAAGGCGCGGCTTGCCCGGGGCAAAGCGCACGCGCACATCCGTCACCCGGTGGCCGTCGTCGATGGCTTCGGTGTAGTCGCGCGGTCGCAGCTCGTCGCCGGCCACGGTTCCCTGCACGGTGACATCGGCCCTGAGCCGCTTGAGCACGCCGACCAGCCCCGCGGTCTTGAAATGCGACCGCGCGGCATAGGCGGTGGCGTTGACATTGGCGCCGATCTCGATCACGCCGGCCCTGAGCCCCAGCAGCCGCACGTCGAAGCGCATCGACGACTGCTGGCCCGCGGCGGCGGCGGGCAGGATCGACAGGACGAGAAGAGCTGCGGCGCGCATGGCGGTCCCCTGCTGGCCGCCTCGGTACTGGACAACCGGACACGGGCCGAGGCATAGGGTCCGGCAACAGCGACGCATGGGCGGCATTCATGGATATTGCACAGCTAAGCGACAAAATAATCAAGGGCGATCGGCGGGCCCTTGCCCGCGCCATCACCCTGGTCGAAAGCGTGCGCGACGACCACCGCGCCCAGGCGGGCGAATTGATGGAGGCGCTCAAGGGCCGGGGCGAGGCCGTGCGCATCGGGCTGTCGGGCACGCCCGGCGTCGGCAAGTCGAGCTTCATAGACGCCTTCGGCACCATGCTGACGGGGCAGGGGCTGCGGGTGGCGGTGCTGGCGGTCGATCCCAGCTCGGCGCGGTCGGGCGGCTCGATCCTGGGCGACAAGACAAGGATGGAGCGGCTGGGCCGCGACGCGCGCGCCTTTATCCGCCCATCGCCCAGCCGGACGCATCTGGGCGGCGTCGCGCGGCGCACGCGCGAGGCGGTCGGGCTGTGCGAGGCCGCCGGTTTCGATGTCGTTCTGATCGAGACCGTGGGCGTCGGGCAATCCGAAACCGTGGTGGCCGAGATGTCGGACATCTTCGTGCTGCTGATCGCGCCGGCGGGCGGAGACGAGTTGCAGGGCGTCAAGCGCGGCATCATGGAGATGGCCGACATGATCCTGATCAACAAGGCCGATGGCGATCTCAAACCGGCGGCCGAACGGACGCGTGCCGATTATGCCGGCGCGCTGCGGCTCTTGCGCAGGCGCCCGCAGGACCCGGAGGGGTTTCCCAAGGTGATGCTGGTCTCGGCGCTGAAGGAGACGGGGTTGCAGGCGGCCTGGGACGAGATGCGCCGCCTGGTCGGGTGGCGTCGCGAGAGCGGGCATTTCGACGCCCGCCGGGCCGAGCAGGCGCGCTACTGGTTTCTCGAAGAGGTGAAACAGGGGCTGCTGGCGCGGCTCGAGACGCCCGAGGCCCGCGCGGCGATGGAAGAGGCCGCAACCCAGGTGGCCGATGGCCGCGCGACGGCGACGAACGCGGCGCGCGACCTGCTGGCGCGGATGGGGGGCTGAGCAGGGGGATTGCCCGCAAATTGTGTTGGTCTGCCCCGAGCTTCTTCCCCGCCCTTTCATGCACAGCACCATATGCCAGATCTCCGATCTGGCAGCGCCCGAACCGCCCCGACGGGGCGGGCGCTTCCCGACCGCCCCTCGGTTCGGGCGCGGCGTTTTATTCCCGGCGGCGGGAACGGCAGCAAGGTCTGCGCATGGCCGGCCCCCACGGGGTGCGGGCACCGCCGAAGAAAGGGCCGTCCACAGGGGGGCTTCGTCAACCCTTCGGCTGAGATCACGCCGCCAGGCTGGGGATGATCTGCTTCTTGCGGCTCATGATGCCGGGCAGCACCACCGCGTCGCCCGAAGCCGTGGCGCCGAAGCTCTTCTCCGCGACCGTCCGGACCAGGTCGTTGGGGACCAGCAGCGTCGCCTCTTCGCGCAGGATGTCGATCACGAAGAGCAGCACCTGATCGACGCCGTCCTCGGCCGCGACCGTCTCCATCGCCGCGATCAGCCCGGCCTTGCGGCCCAGGACCGTCGCCGGCGCCGTGGTTTCCAGAACCGAGATGCGAAAGCTCTTGTCGCCGACCCTGTATTCCTTGGAATCCATCCGCAGCAGTTCGGCGTCGGAAAAGGCCGATACATCGGACTTGGCCGCGAACATCTCGGCCGCGTAGTCGGGGATCGACAGGCCCAGATCGGCGGCCAGGCGTTCGGCAACGTCGCGGTCGTGCGGGGTGGTCGTGGGCGAGCGGAATTCCAGCGTATCGCTGAGAATGCAGGTCAGCGCCACGCCCTTGGCCCAGTCGGGCATCCGCGCGGCATCCTCGCCCATCAGGTCGACGATGATCGTGGCGGTGCAGGCCAGCGGGCGGATGGTGATCTCGATCGGCGCCCGCGTCTCCAGCCCGGCCACCAGCTTGTGATGGTCGATGATGGCGCGCAGATCTGCGTCGTTGATGTTGTCGGGCAACTCGGCCGGGTTGTTGGTATCGACGACGATGCAGGGCTGGCCCGCGGCGAGCCCGTCGATGATGCGCGGCCGGGGAAGTTTCCAGCGCCCGAGCATGAAGGCGGCCTCGGTATTGGGCTCGCCCAGCAGCACCGCCTCGGCCGTCTCGCCGCGCACCTCGTTCAGATACCAGGCCCAGAGGATGGGCGAGCCGGTGGAATCCGAGTCGGGCGACTTGTGGCCGAAAACGAGCGTGGTCATGCGTGGACATCCTGTCGAATATGGTGAATTGCGCGCCTTATAGGCGCGCGCCGGCGGCTTGTCACTATCCATGCCGCACCGCGGCATGGTTTTCGCTCGGGATGCCGGCATTGGCCGGCATCCGGGCCTTGCGGAGGCGGCGCAAGGTTCGTTCAAAAAAATGTGCATTCGGTTGTTGACACGCTTGAACGCAATGCCTAGCTAGGCGCCATTAGCACTCGATTGAGATGAGTGCTAATGGCCCGGCTGGAGGGCCATTCCGGAGAAACTTTGAGCCAGGGAGCCAAAGACATGGCATTCAAACCTCTGCACGACCGCGTGCTCGTCCGCCGCGTCGAGAGCGAAGAAAAGACCTCGGGCGGGCTGATCATTCCCGACACCGCCAAGGAAAAGCCGCAGGAAGGCGAGATTGTCGCCGTCGGCGCCGGCGCCCGTGACGAAGACGGCGACCGCATCACGCTGGACGTCAAGGCCGGCGACCGCATCCTGTTCGGCAAGTGGTCGGGCACCGAGATCACGCTCGACGGCGAAGAGCTGCTGATCATGAAGGAAAGCGACATACTGGGCATCATCGAGCCCGGCAAGGCCGCCAAGGCCGCCTGATCGCGCCCGGATCGCCAACCGACCCCAAGACAACAAGATCTCAGGAGCAACTGACATGTCTGCGAAAGACGTCAAATTCAACACCGATGCCCGCAACAAGATGATGCGCGGCGTCAATATTCTGGCCGACGCGGTCAAGGTGACGCTGGGGCCCAAGGGCCGCAACGTGGTCATCGACAAATCCTTCGGCGCGCCGCGGATCACCAAGGACGGCGTCACCGTCGCCAAGGAGATCGAACTGGAAGACAAGTTCGAGAACATGGGCGCGCAAATGGTCAAGGAAGTGGCCCAGCGCACCAATGACGAGGCCGGCGACGGCACCACCACCGCCACCGTGCTGGCCCAGGCCATCGCCCGCGAGGGGATGAAGGCCGTGGCCGCGGGCATGAACCCGATGGACCTCAAGCGCGGGGTCGATCTGGCCACGCACAAGGTCGTCGAAGCGATCAAGGCCGCCGCGCGCGAGGTCAAGGACAGCCACGAGGTTGCCCAGGTCGGCACCGTTTCGGCCAACGGCGAAAGCGAGATCGGCCAGATGATCGCCGACGCGATGCAGAAGGTCGGCAATGACGGCGTCATTACCGTCGAAGAGAACAAGGGCCTCGAGACCGAGACCGAAGTGGTCGAGGGGATGCAGTTCGACCGCGGCTACCTGTCGCCGTACTTCGTCACCAATGCCGACAAGATGTCGACCGAACTCGAAGACTGCATGATCCTGCTGCACGAGAAGAAGCTCAGCTCGCTGCAGCCGATGGTGCCGCTGCTGGAATCGGTCATCCAGTCGCAGAAACCGCTGCTGATCATCGCCGAGGACGTCGAGGGCGAGGCGCTGGCCACGCTGGTGGTCAACAAGCTGCGCGGCGGCCTCAAGGTCGCGGCCGTCAAGGCGCCGGGCTTCGGCGACCGCCGCAAGGCCATGCTGC
>CAZNMK010000126.1:0-7604 GCA_964574045.1 uncultured Roseovarius sp.
CGGAGCGGTCGCGCCTGACCTGCCAGCTCAAGGTCACCGACAAGCTCGACGGCCTCGTGGTGCAGATGCCCGAAAAGCAGATCTGAGCCGGATCCGGGCCGCTGGCGCGGCACCCCCGGTTTTCATCTTGCCCCAGGTACTCCCCGCCCGGCGGTACGCCGGGCGCGCGCCTGCTTGCCCGCTCCCGGCTCAGAGCGCGCGCCAGCCGATGTCGCGGCGGCAAAACCCCTCGGGCCAGTCGATGCGGTCGATCATGCCATAGACCCGCCCGGCCGCCTCGCGCAGGCTCGCGCCGCGCGCGGTAACGCTCAGGACCCGCCCGCCGGCGGAGATGAATTTTCCGCCCTCGCGCGCGGTGCCGGCGTGAAAGACCATGTGAAACCCGTCCTCGGGCAGCGTCTCGAGCCCGCCGATGACGCTGCCCTTCCCGTAGGTGCCGGGATAGCCCCGCGCCGCCATCACCACCGTCATCGCGTGGTCATCGGCCCAGTTCACCCGCACCTCCCCGAGCCGCCCCTCGGCGGCGGCGTGCATCAGGTCGAGCGCCTGCGCGCCCAGCCGCATCATCAGCACCTGTGCCTCGGGATCACCGAAGCGCACGTTGTATTCCACCAGCCGCGGCGCGCCGTCCTCGATCATCAGCCCCGCGTAAAGCATCCCCTGATAAGGCGTGCCACGCCGGGCCATCTCGCGCAGGGTCGGGCGCACGATCCGGTCGAGCGCGCGCTCGGCGATCTCGGGCGTCATCACCGGGGCGGGTGAATAGGCGCCCATGCCCCCCGTATTGGGGCCGGTGTCGCCTTCGCCCACACGCTTGTGGTCCTGCGCGGTGCCGATGGGCAGCGCCGTCTCGCCGTCGCACAGGACGAAAAACGACGCTTCCTCGCCCTCCATGAACTCTTCGATCACCACCTGCGCGCCGGCCGCGCCGAAGGCCCCGGAAAACATCTCGTCCACCGCCGCCTCGGCCTCGGCCAGGGTTTCGGCCACGACCACGCCCTTGCCGGCTGCCAGCCCGTCCGCCTTGACCACTATCGGCGCGCCCGTCTCGCGCAGATGGGCGCGCGCGCTCGCGGCGTCCGAAAACCGTGCCCAGGCGGCGGTGGGCACGCCTGCGGCGTCGCAGACCTCCTTGGTGAAGCTTTTCGAGGCCTCGAGCCGCGCCGCCGCCGCCGAGGGACCGAAGACCAGGATGCCGGCCTCGCGCAGCCGGTCGGCCACGCCCGCCGCGAGCGGCGCCTCGGGGCCGATGATGACGAAATCGACCGCGTTCTGCTCGCAGAAATGCACCACCGCCCCGCCTTCGGTGATGCTGAGGCTCGCGCACTCGGCGATGCGCGCGATGCCCGCGTTTCCCGGCGCCACGATCAGCTTGTCGCATTTGGGATTCTGCATCGCCGCCCAGGCCAGCGCGTGCTCGCGCCCGCCGCCGCCGAGAATGAGGATGTTCATCTGCCGCCCTTCCGCTTGGCCTTAGCTGCGGTGCGTTCTAAGGTGGCGCCGCGACAGAGACAAGCCAGCCCAGGGAAACCGTGTCAGACCTGATCGACGACCCCGCACCGGGCGAGAACGCGCCCGAATTCACCGTTTCCGAGCTCTCGGGCGCGGTCAAGCGCGTGATCGAGGGCGAGTTCGGGTTCGTCCGCGTGCGCGGCGAGGTGGGCCGCGTCAGCCGCCCCCGGTCGGGGCATGTCTATCTCGACCTCAAGGACGAGCGCGCGGTCCTCGCCGGCGTGATCTGGAAGGGCAGCGCCGCGCGTCTGGCGATCCAGCCCGAAGAGGGGATGGAGGTCGTCGCCACCGGCCGGATGACCACCTTTGCCGGGCAGTCGCGCTATCAGATCGTGATCGAGAGCCTCAAGCCCGCGGGCGCCGGCGCGCTGATGGCGCTCCTGGACAAGCGCCGCAAGGCGCTGGCGGCCGAGGGGCTGTTCGACGAGGCGCGCAAACGTGCGCTGCCCTATCTGCCCGAGGTGATCGGCGTCGTCACCTCGCCCTCGGGCGCGGTCATCCGCGACATCCTGCACCGCTTGCGCGACCGGTTCCCGCGCAAGGTGCTGATCTGGCCGGTGGCGGTACAGGGCGAGGCCTGCGCGCCCGAGGTGGCGCGCGCCATCGCCGGTTTCAACCGGCTTTCCCCCGGCGGCGCGCTGCCGCGCCCCGACCTGATCATCGTCGCGCGCGGCGGCGGCTCGGTCGAGGACCTGTGGGGCTTCAACGAAGAGGCGGTGGTGCGCGCCGCCGCAGCGTCGGACATCCCGCTCATTTCGGCGGTCGGGCACGAGACCGACACCACGCTGATCGACCTCGCCGCCGACCGGCGCGCGCCCACGCCCACCGCGGCGGCCGAACTGGCGGTGCCGGTGCGGCTCGACCTGCTGGCCTGGCTCGACGGGCAAGGCGCGCGGCTCAGCCATGCGCTCAGCCGCGCGATGGCCGAGCGCGGCCGGCGGCTGCGCGATCTGGCGCGCGCTCTGCCGCGCCCCGATACCCTGCTCGACGGCCCGCGCCAGCAGCTCGACGCGCTGGCCGGCGGACTGCCCGCCGCGCTGACCCGGTCGGTGCAACTGCGCCGTGTCCGGCTCATTGAGCAAAGCGGCGTGCTGCGTCCGGCCCTGCTGCGCAATACGGTCGCGGGGTATCGGCGCGGTCTGCGCGGGCTTGCCGCGCGGCTGAACGTTGCCGCGCTGAGGCGCGACTTCGCCCGCAAGCGGGCCGACGCGCAGGCGCTCGGCCGGCGCCTGTCCGATGCCGGACAGCGCCAGACCGTCCGCTGGCGCGAGCGGGTGGAGACGCTGGAAAGGCTCATGTCCTCGATGAGCTACAAGGCGACGCTCGGGCGCGGATACGCGGTGGTGCATGGCCCCGACGGGGTGGTGACGAGCCGCGCCGAGGCCGGGCGCGCCGGCGCGCTGGAAATCGAATTCGCCGACGGCCGGCTGCCGGTCGCCGCTGCCGGCAAACCGGTATCGGGGGGATCGAAACCCGCTGCACCCGATCAGGGCTCGCTTTTCTGAGGTAACGGGTAGAAGGTTCGATATATTATCCTGCAAGGGTTCGATTCATAGATAAATCGAAACACGAGGTTGAAATACTGAAAACTCAGACCCCCACATCCGGCCCCGGGCAGATCAGCGGGTCGCTGGTGCGGCGCACCTCGTAAAGCTCGGTCTGCTGGGGATCGTTCTCGAACCGGGCGATCAGACCGCCGGCCGAGCGGGTGAAGCTCCAGCATTGCGGATCGGGTTCGCGGTCGTAGACAAAGCAGATCAGCCCGCCTTCCTCGTACCAGGTTCCGTTCTGGCATTCGCCGTTCAGGAACGTCCACACGACGCGGCGGTTGCTCAGATATTCCTCGGCCCCGTAGGGTTCGCCCAGCGAGCCGTAATAGAAGGTCTTGCCGCGGGTGTAGTCGTCGAATTCCTCGGCGTTCATCGCCGCCGGGGCGGCGGCCGGAAGGGCGATCAGAATCCAGGAAATGAGGACACGTTTCCACATGGCCCGAGTTTGACAGATGCCGCGCCGGGTGGCTAGCGGGATTTGACCCCGCCGGCGCGGTTCTGCCAGTCGTCGCAGCGCGGATCCATCAGCCGGAACCAGACTGGCGGCACCAGCGCCAGCACCGCCATTGCCGGCAGCGGCCGGGGCAGGAAGGGCATGGTTTCGGGTTCGAGCCGCAGCGCCGGATAGGGGCGCGACGGGGTGACATGATGGTCGGAATGGCGCGGCGCATTCAGCGTCAGCGCCGCGGAAAAGACATGCGGCGAGTTCCACGAATGCTCCGGGCCCACCGGCCCGGCCCGGCCATCGGCGCGCGGCAGCCGGCGCAGGCCATAATGCTGCACGTAATCCGACATCTGGATCTGCAACTGGGCGTGCGCCGCCATGATCGCCAGCGCCAGAACCCCGCCCGCCCCGGCCAGCGCCCATGCCAGGACAAGCGTCAGCGCCCCGCCGCCGAGATAGAGCGCGTAAGGATGCCGCCAGAGCGGCAGGTCGCGGCTCGCGATGCGACGGCTCTCGGCCTCGAGCCCGGCCACGAACGCACCATGCCACGCCCGCGCCGCAAAGCGATAGAACCCCTGCCCGCGTGGGGCGCTGCTGGGGTCGGCATCGGTGCCGACGTAGATGTGATGCACCAGCAGATGCGCGCTGGCATGGTGGCCGATCAGCAGCGAGGTGTAGATCAGCCGCCCGAGCCGGCGCAGCACGCGCCCCTGGCGGTGAATGAGTTCATGCGCCGCCGGGTGGGATATCTGGCCAAAGACCAGCCCGGCCGTCACCGCGATGCCGGCCCGTTCGGGCAGGCTCGGGCCGCTCGCGCCGCCCACCGCCCAGACCGCAAGCGCCAGCAGACCGAAATGCCCGGCAGCGAGGCAGACCAGCAACATGTCCGCCGCCGGAAACTCGGACTGCGGGTCGCGGTTGCGGACGTCCGCGCCGATGACCCGATCCATTGCCGCAACCAGCACCGTCATGTATCCGAGCGCCAGCAACACCCAGACCCCGCCCGAGAGCGCGGCCGGCACGATCAGCAGAAACGGCATCGCCGTGACGACGGCGAAAACCCACATGCGCGTCCTCCTTGCGCCCCGCGAGACCCAATCCTTACACCCCGGTGCGGGCGGCGGGCAACGTTTCCGGCGATGGAATTGTCGTTTTTGCCCTCGCATTCCCGTCCCGTCCCCGGCTAAGTTGCGGGGCGTTACAGACAGGGGGCCGGCATGGCATTGGACGAACGCAAGGGCGTCTGGAAATCGGGACGCGGCAAGGGGCGCCGCACGCCCAAGGGGCGGCAGCTCGACGATCGGGCCTGGCAGGAGGTGCGCGCGCTGCTGGGCGAGGGGCCGCGCCGGCGCGATCTGCTGATCGAATACCTGCACCTGATCCAGGACGCCCATGGCCACCTCTCGGCCGCGCATTTGCGCGCCCTGGCCGAGGAGCTGCGCATCGCCCAGGCCGAGGTCTACGAGGTGGCGAGTTTCTACGCCCATTTCGACGTGGTGAAGGAGGGCGAGACCCCGCCGCCGGCGCTGACCGTCCGGGTCTGCGATTCGCTGTCGTGCGAGCTGGCCGGCGCGCAGGCGCTGAAGGCGGCGCTGGAGGGTGGGCTCGACCCTGCCGAGGTGCGGGTGCTCCGCGCGCCCTGCATGGGCCGCTGCGACACCGCGCCGGTGCTGGAGCTTGGCCACAACCACATCGACCATGCCACGCCGGAGAAGGTAAAGGCGGCGATTGAGGCGGGGGACACGCATCCGCATATTCCGCAATATCAGGGGCTTGCGGCCTATCGTGAAGGTGGCGGTTACGAGGTTCTCGCGCGCATGCGGCGCGAGGGCGAATTCGAGGCGGTGCAGGAGGAACTGCTTGGGTCCGGTCTGCGCGGACTGGGCGGCGCCGGGTTTCCCTCGGGCCGGAAATGGGGCTTCGTGCGGGCCGAGCCCGGCCCCCGTTACCTGGCCGTCAACGGCGACGAGGGCGAGCCGGGAACCTTCAAGGACCGCTTTTATCTCGAACGCCACCCCCATGTTTTTCTTGAGGGAATGCTGATCGCCGCCTGGGCGGTCGAGGCCGAGACCTGTTTCATCTACATGCGCGACGAATACCCCGCGGTGCTGGAAATCCTGCGCCGCGAGATCGCCGCGCTGGAAGAGGCCGGTATCGTCGCGCCGGGCTACATCGACCTGCGCCGCGGCGCCGGGGCCTATATCTGCGGCGAGGAATCGGCGATGATCGAATCGATCGAGGGCAAGCGCGGGCTGCCGCGTCACCGCCCGCCCTTCGTCGCCCAGGTCGGCATCTTCGGCCGGCCCACGCTGGTGAACAATGTCGAGACGCTCTACTGGGTTGCGCGGGTGCTGCGCGAGGGCAAGGATATCCTCGCAAGCACCGAGAAAAACGGCAGAAAAGGCTTGCGGTCCTATTCCGTTTCGGGACGGGTGAAGAACCCCGGCGTGCACCTGCTGCCCGCCGGCTCGACCATCCGCGACGTGATCGAGGCCGCCGGCGGCATGGCCGAGGGGCACGTCCTGAAGGCCTATCAGCCGGGCGGCCCGTCATCGGGCCTGCTGCCCGCCAGCCTCGACGATGTGCCGCTCGATTTCGACACGCTGCAGCCGCATGGCAGCTTTATCGGCTCGGCGGCGGTGGTGGTACTGTCGGACCGCGACAGTGCCAGGGAGGCGGCGCTCAACATGCTGCGCTTTTTCGAGGATGAAAGCTGCGGCCAGTGCACGCCGTGCCGGGTGGGCTGCGAAAAGGCCGTGAAGCTGATGCAGGCCGACCGCTGGGACCGCGCCCTGCTGGACGATCTGTGCGAGGCGATGACCGATGCCTCGATCTGCGGTCTGGGCCAGGCCGCGCCCAACCCGATCCGGCTGGTCATGCGCCATTTCCCGGACGAGGTTTGACCGCCAGCCCGTTCAGTTCGCTTTGAAAAGTCTCTGAAACACCCGTCCGCCCAGGCGCGGCATGCCGACCATGTAGAGGATCCAGAGCGCGAACATGACGATCGCCGGCAGCCCGGTCAGCGAAAACCCTTCCTCGGTCGTGTCGCCGGTGACATAGGCGACGGCGAACCCGATGATGAAGAAGCTGAAGACGAGGTCGAGGATAAAGGCCACGACCACGCGCCATGTCGCGGGTCTTTCCTGGTCGGTCATTTCATGTCCCCCCTTGTTGCCGTCGTTTTCCCCACGATAGCGCGGTTCGGCAGCAAACGGCAGCCCGCGCGTGCATGGCCGAGGCTTCCATCTTCGGCGTGATGCGATTAGGTGACGACAGGCATCGTGGCGGAGGTCGCATGGCGTTGTTTTCGAAACTCAAGGAACGGCTCTTCAAATCCTCGTCCAGGCTGGGGCAGGGGCTCGATGCGATCGTCGAGGAGGGGGCCGAGGCGGTGCCGCCCGACGCGCCGGCGGCGGATGCGGCGACAGCCGAACCCGCAAAGGCATCCCGGGGCGCGGAGGCGGCAACGCCCCCGGCCGCGCCGATGGCCGACCCCGTACCGATGCCCGAAGGCGAGGAACGTGCCGACCGCCCCGGCCTGCTGGGCCGGGTCCTGGGCCGCGGGTCAGAGCCGCGCCGCACCCTCGACGACGAGATGCTGGAAAGCCTCGAGGAGTTGCTGATCGCCGCCGACATGGGGGTCGACACCGCCCTGCGCGTCACCGCCAACATGGCCGAGGGGCGGATGGGCAGGCGCCTGTCGACGCGCGAGATCAAGGAATTGCTGGCGGCCGAGATCGCCCGCATCATGGAACCCGTCGCCCGGCCGATGCCGGTCTATGCCAGGCGCCCGCAGGTGGTGCTGGTGGTGGGCGTCAACGGCTCGGGCAAGACCACCACCATCGGCAAGCTCGCCTCGCAGTTCAAGGCCGCCGGCAAACAGGTGGTGATCGCCGCCGGCGACACCTTTCGCGCGGCGGCGGTGGAACAGCTGCAGATATGGGGCGAGCGCGCCGGGGTGCCGGTTCTGACCGCGCCCGAGGGCACGGACCCCGCCAGCCTTGTCTTCGACGCAATGGCCAGGGCCGAGGCCGAGGGCGCCGATCTGCTGCTGATCGACACCGCCGGGCGGCTGCAGAACCGCGCCGACCTGATGG
>CAZNMK010000127.1:0-6218 GCA_964574045.1 uncultured Roseovarius sp.
CCCAGACCGAAGGCCAGCACCACCAGGGCCGCGCCCGCCAGTATCACCGCAAAGCTCTGCGCCCGCCCCAGCCGTTCGCCGTAGACGACCACCCCGACAAGAACCGAGGTCAGCGGAAAGGTGAAGTATCCCAGCGACGCCTCGGTCGCGCGCTCCCACTGGATGGCGCCGGTGAAAACCCACCAGTTGGCCGAGATGACCAGCGCCGCCAGGGCGATGACGGCGGCGTCGCGCGGACGGGCAAGCGCCCGGCGCACCAGCCCAAGCCGGCCCTGAACCGCCAGAACGGCCGCGAAGAAGATCAGCGACCAGAGCGAGCGGTGTACCACCACCTCGAGCGGCGGGACATGGTCGAGCGCCTTGTAAAGGATCGGCGAGAATCCCCAGAGCGCGCACGCCCCGAACATCGCCGCCACGCCTCTGGCACCTTCCGTCATCGCCTGCCCTCGCCCTTGCGCAACCCGTAACCGCCGTCACGTGCTGCCCCGTCGCGCGGCAAAAGGCAAGCCTGCCCGGCGCGCCCCCTCAGGCGGTGGGGTCGAGCGCCGCCTTGAGCATCTTCTCGACCTTGTCGAGCGGATGGTTGGTCAGGTCCTTGGCCAGTTCGGCAACCACGCGTTCGCTCACCACCTTGTGCAGCCTGGCGCGCAACTCGCCCAGGATGCGCGACGGCGCCACCAGCACGATGCGGTCGAACGTGCCCCTGTAGGCGTAGCGGTAGAGGATATCGGCCATCTCGTCGGCAAAGCGTTCCTTGGCCAGGCGGTGCCAGTTCGGCGTCTCCATCGCCGACCGCTGGCCCGGGCCGAGGTCGGTCCTGCGCCCCGGCCGGTCCTGCATATAGGCGCTGTCGCGCAGGATCTCCTGCTCTTCCATCCGCACCACGGTCAGGCCGGGGTTGATCTCGTCGAGGTCGTTGCGCAGAAAAAGCGCCTTTTCGCCGTCGGCGATCAGGACCCAGGTTCCGTTGATCAGCGTGGGCATGTCCTACACCCTCCTTGTTTGCTGTCTGTCGCCGTCGACTTTGCCCGCCCCCGGCGGCGCGGCGCAATGACCCGGGTCAAGCCGGCGTGGATTTCGCCACGGCATGAACGCAAGGGGCCCCGCCTTGCGGCAGGGCCCCGGTGTTCTCGGCCTGCCGCCGGGGCGCTCAGAGGTCCGCCGCCACGGCCTCCCAGTTCACCAGGTTGTCGAGGAAATTCTGGAGGTAGGCCGGGCGCTTGTTGCGAAAGTCGATGTAATAGGAATGCTCCCACACGTCGCAGCCCAGAAGTGCGGTCTGCCCGAAGCAGAGCGGGTTGACGCCGTTTTCGGTCTTGGTGACCTTCAGCGCGCCATCCTTGTCCTTGACCAGCCAGCACCAGCCCGAGCCGAACTGGCCCGCGCCGGCGGCGGCGAACTCCTCCTTGAACTTGTCGACCGAGCCGAAGCTGTCCTTGAGCGCCTTTTCGAGGTTGCCCGGCATCTTGCTGCCGCCCGGGGTCATCCAGCCCCAGAACCGGCTGTGATTCCAGTGCTGGCTGGCATTGTTGAAGATGCCCGACTGCGCCACTGCGCCGGATTTGTAGGTGCCCTTGACGATCTCCTCGACCGGCTTGCCGTCCCACTCAGAACCGGAAATCAGCTTGTTGCCGTTATCGACATAGGCCTTGTGGTGGATGTCGTGGTGATATTCCAGCGTCTCGCGGCTCATGCCGCTTCCGGCCAGCGCGTCGTGGGCGTAGGGAAGATCGGGAAGTTCGAATGCCATAATGGGCCCCCTCTGTTCGTTCGCGTTTCGAAACCTGTCTGCCCTACATGGTAACCGGCGGGGGGAGAAATCAAGAGTGAATCGCTCACCTTATCCGCCCCGCCGGGGTTTCGCCCGCCCCGTTCAGCCGAAAAGGCCGACCTCGCCGCCGGGCAGGCCGGCATCCTCGAGCAGGCCAAAGACATACCGGGCGACCGACCGGAAACAGACCACCCTGACGGTGCCCTCGTCCACCATCCAGAACGCCGCCGCGACCTGGCCCATGCGCGTGCGCCGGATCCGGCCCGGCGCGAACGCCCCGGGCGCCATGTCGACCGGGCAGAGCTTGGCTATGGCCTCGCGCACGGCGCCGGGGCGGCCCGTGACCTCGAACATCGCGCGGGCGTCGGAGACATCGACGGCCAGGTAGTGTGCGCCCTTTAGCGCCGCGCCGATCGCCGCCAGCTCCTCGGCGACCTTGTCGTAATCGGTCATCAGCAGAAGTTCGTCGGGCGACATCCACGCCACGGCCGAACCTTCGGCATGGACGATCTCGCGTTGGCCCGGCACCTTGGTGCCGGCGGCGGCCTCGACCGCCTTGGCCAGCGCCGGCGCGCCGAGATCGCCGCGCAGGGCGATCATGCCGCAAAGCCCCAGTTCGCGGACGGTGTGGGTGCCCTCGCTGACGGCACCCGGCAATGCACTCAGAGCCTCAGACATTCTGCTTCTCCCCGTCCTTGTCGTAAAAGACCTGATCGACGATCCTGGCCTTCATCGCGGTGCCGTCGACGCGCGGAAATTCCAGCACCTCGCCCATGCGGTCGGGACCATTGAGAACGACGCCCATCGCGATGCCGCGTCCCAGCGTCGGCGAATGGTAGGTGGACGTCACGCGCCCCTGCACGTTGCGCTGGCCGTTGGCGTTCACGCCCTCGGCCGTGGCATAGGCGCCTTCGGGCAGCACGCCGCCGTCGAGCGTTTCGAGGCCGACCAGCTTCCACCGATTGGGGTCGGTCATGTGAGTGCGCTCCTGCGCGCGCTTGCCGATATAGTCCTCTTTCTTCTTCGAGATCGCCCAATCCAGCCCCAGATCCTGCGGGATCACGGTGCCGTCGGTCTCGTCCCCGATCATGATGAAGCCCTTTTCGGCGCGCATCACATGCATCGCCTCGGTGCCGTAGGGCATGACCCCGAATTCGGCCCCGGCCTCCATCAGCGCGTCCCAGAGCGCCCGGCCGTGGCCCGCCGCCACCGCAAGCTCGAACGAGAGTTCCCCCGCGAACGAGATGCGATAGGCGCGCGCGGGAATGCCGGCGACGGCGATCTCCTTGTAGCCCATGAAGCTCAGCGCCTCGGCCGAGATATCGTCACCCGTCAGCTTTTCCAGAACCTTGCGGGCGTTGGGCCCGGCCACGCCCACCTGCGCGTACTGCTCGGTGACGTTGGCGGTATAGACCTTCCAGTCCCACCATTCGGTCTGAAGCCACTCTTCCATGTGGCCGTGAATGCTCTCGGCCCCGCCGGTGGTGGTGTGGCAAAGGAAGGTGTCCTCGTCGAGCCGCACCACGACGCCGTCATCCATCAGGAACCCGTTCTCGTTGCACATCAGGCCATAGCGGCAGCGCCCCGGTTTCAGCGTCGACATCATGTTGGTATAGAGCATGTCGAGAAAGCGCCCCGCATCGGGCCCCTTGACGACGATCTTGCCCAGCGTCGAGGCGTCGAGCAGGCCGAGGCTGGCGCGGACCTGCCTGATCTCGCGGCGCACGGCCTCCTCGCGCGTCTCCTGCCCGCGGCGATAGGTGTAGGGGCGGCGCCACTGGCCCACCGGCTCGAAATCGGCGCCATTCTGCTCATGCCAGTCCTGCATCGGCGTCCGGCGCACCGGCTGAAAGAGCGGCCCGCGCGCCTGACCCGCGATCGAGGCCATCGAGATCGGCGTATAGGGCGGGCGGAAGGTGGTCGTGCCGGTCTGCGGTATGGGCCGGCCAAGCGCGTCCGACAGGATCGCCAAGCCGTTGATGTTGCTGAGTTTCCCCTGGTCGGTCGCCATCCCCAGCGTGGTATAGCGCTTGGCGTGTTCGACGCTCTCGTAGCCCTCGCGCGCGGCGAGCTGGATGTCGCTGACCTTGACGTCGTTCTGGTAGTCCAGCCACGCCTTCATGCGCAGCTGCACCTTGGCGCCCTGCGGCATCAGCCAGACCGCCGCCATGGGCGCCTCGTCGGTGCCGGCGGCCTTGGGGGCGGCCGATTTGCCCTTGGGCTTGTGGCCCGCGGCCGCGGCGGCGGCCTGCCCGGCGGCGTGGGCGTCGGCCAGTCCGGACGCCAGGTCGAGCGCGCCATTGGCGGCCCCGGCGGGGATGACGAATGGCTTGCCATCCGCCCCGGTCGGCGACTTGTCCACATCCGGGCGGAAATGCGCGCGCGCCTCGTCCCAAATGAGCTTGCCGCCGCAATGGGACCACAGGTGGACAACCGGCGACCAGCCCCCCGACATCGCCACCGCGTCGCATTTGATCTCTTCCAGCACCGCGCCCTCGCCGGCCTGGGCGCAAACGCACACCGCCTCGACCCGGCGGCCGCCCTTGACCTTGGCCACGCCCTTGCCGGTTTCCACGCGGATGCCCAGCGCGCGCGCCTCGTCGGCCAGCGCGCCCCCGCCCGAGGCCCGCGCATCCAGGATCGCCGGCACCTCGAGCCCGAGGTTTTTCAGGGTTATCGCGGTCCGGTAGGCATCGTCGTTGTTGGTCACAACGACCGTGCGATCGCCCACGGAAACCCCGAAATTCACGGCATAATCCCGCACCGCCGAGGCCAGCATCGCGCCGGGCACATCGTTGCCGGCAAAGCTGAGCGGGCGTTCGATGGCACCTGTGGCGGTCACGATCCGGGCGGCGCGGATGCGCCACAGCCGGTGGCGGGGGCCGGCCATGCCGGGGGTGTGGTCACGCAGCTGCTCGTAGCCCAGCACATAGCCGTGGTCGTAGACGCCCACGCCCATCATCCTGCGGCGGAGCGTCACATTGCCCATCGCCTCGAGCGCGGCAACCGAATCGTCCACGAACTTATCCACAGGCTTGCCGGCCACTTCGCCGCCATCGACGGGCGCGCGCCCGCCCCACTGCGGGGTCTGCTCCATCACCAGCACCCTCGCGCCGGCCTCGCCCGCGGCGCGCGCCGCGGTCAGCCCGGCTGTACCGCCGCCGATCACCACCACGTCGAAGAAGGCGTAGAAATGCTCATAGCGGTCCTCGTCGCGGTCCCTGGGCACCCGCCCGAGCCCCGCCGACTGGCGGATGAAGGGCTCGTAGACGTGTTTCCAGAACGGTCGCGGGCTCATGAAGGTCTTGTAGTAGAACCCCGCCGGCAGGAAGCGCGCGAACCTGCTGTTGAGCGCGCCGATATCGAATTCGAGGCTCGGCCAGTGGTTCTGGCTCTGCACCTCGAGCCCCTCGAAAAGCTCGGTCGTGGTGGCGCGCTGGTTGGGCTCGAACCGCGCGCCCGAGCCCATGTTGAAGAGCGCGTTCGGCTCTTCCGCCCCCGAGGCCACCACGCCGCGCGGGCGGTGATACTTGAACGACCGGCCGATCATCATCTGATCGTTGGCCAGGAGCGCCGAGGCGAGCGTGTCGCCCTCGACCCCCTGCAACCGCTTGCCGTTGAAGGTGAACCCGATCCGGCGGTCGCGGTTCAACAGCCGCCCGCCGCTGCCCAGACGTGCGCTCATGAGAATTCCCTCCAGCTCCAGCCCGGCCGCTTGGCGGCGATCTTGTCGCGGATGTCTCCGGGCGGCTCGGAGGTCTGAGCCGGGTAGGTGCCGAAGACCTCGAGCGTCATCGTGCAACGCGCGGCGTGAAACCACTTGCCGCAGCCGTTGGCGTGGCGCCAGCGTTCGAAATGCACCCCCCTGGGGTTCTCCTTTTCAAAGAGATAGGCGTGAAAGTCGTCCTCGGACGAGCCGGGACCGAAGCGCTTCAGGTGCGCCTCGCCGCCGGGGGCAAATTCGGTCTCTTCGCCTGTGACGCCGCAACAGGGGCATTCGAGGATCAGCATGCGCGTCTCCAACTATCGGGGTTCGGATTTCGGGGGGTGGCCGGATGGCCGGGCAGATAAAGGGCGGGCACAACGCGGCGCCCGCCCGTCATTGCCGTTGCCGGGCTCTCAGTCGCCGGGCGCGGTGGCGGCGGGGATGCGTTCCACCCCGCCATCCGGTGGGGCCGGCAGCGACGAAAAGACGAACGTGCTGGCCAGCACGAGTCCGCCGAGGGCGGCGAGAACGACCAGCAGCCACCAGAGCCGCCCGCCGCCCATGTCGTTGCCGTTGCGGGTGAAGTCGGGCATGTCGCGCGACCTGCGCCAGTCATAGGCCATGTGCAGTCCTCCTGTGTCGATGACACCGAGGATGGGCGCACGAGGCGGGCATTGAAACGGGCGGCGGAAATCCGCACCTCCAACCAGCCGATCCTTGCGAAAAGGCAGGGGGCGCGTA
>CAZNMK010000127.1:6228-7556 GCA_964574045.1 uncultured Roseovarius sp.
CGGGCGCCCGCCGGGCAGGTATGCAGGCGCTTGCGCGCTACTGGCCGTCGGGGGCCATGATGGATTGCGGCATGGGCGCCGTGGCGGCGCCGGCGTCGCCTGCCGCCGTTCCGCCATCGGACGCGGCCGGTGCGGCAACGCCGGTCGCACCGCCCGGATGCTCGACAGCCGTCGGCCCGTAGCCCGAGGCAAGGACAAGCACAAGCACCCCGCCGGCGATGAGCGCGACCAGCGCCCAGATCCGCCATGCGCTGGCGTCGCCGTCGTCCAGCTGATAGCGCGGCATGCGCTGGTAGCGCTGCGTCTCGTGGTGATAGTCCATCCGGTCAGACATGATGCGGCCTCCTTTCTGGATGATACAGATGGTAGGCTCGCCCATGCGGCACGGTAAGGATGAGCGGATTTCCCCGCCGGATGCCGGCCATTTCGCGCGGGTTTGGCCCGCTTCGATGCGCCGGAAACCGCCGATCTTGACCCTCGCGCTGCCGCTTCTGCGCGCAGACGCACGAGAACGGCGTCATCCGCTCTTGGTTGTGCGCCGCAAGCCAGGACAACCCGGATCGCCCCCGGCCCGGGGCGGGTTGGGCGCGAACCGGGGCTGCGCCCCGGACGGGAGTTCAAGCTGAACGCCATCAGTGCGCCACCCCAGCGGCCACGCTCTCGTCGATGAAGCGGCCCTCGCGGAAGCGGTCGAGCGAGAACGCCTCGCACAAGGGCGAATGCCCACGCGCCATCAGCTCGGCAAAGCCCCAGCCCGAGCCCGGAATGGACTTGAACCCGCCGGTGCCCCAGCCGCAGTTGATGAAGCAGCCCCCGAGCGGCGTTTTCGACAGGATCGGCGAGCGGTCGCCGGTCATGTCGACGATGCCGCCCCATTGCCGCAGCATCTTGAGCCGCTGGATCATCGGAAAGGTCTCGCACAGCGCGCGCACAGTCTCCTCGATATGGTGGAAACTGCCGCGCTGGGTGTAGTTGTTGAACCCGTCGGCGCCGCCGCCGATCACCATCTCGCCCTTGTCGGACTGGCTCATGTAGCCGTGCACGGTGTTGGCCATGACGACGCAGTCCATGCAGGGCTTGATCGGCTCGCTGACCAGCGCCTGCAACGCCACGCTCTCGATCGGCAGGCGAAAACCGGCCATGTCGGCCAGGTGCCCCGAATGCCCCGCCACCACCAGCCCCAGCTTGTCGCAGCCGATGTCGCCCCGGGTGGTGCTGACGCCGGTGACATTGCCGTTCTCGGACCGGATGCCCGTGACCTCGCAGTTCTGGATGACGTGCATGCCCATGTCCGAGCAGGCGCGGGCATAGCCCCAGGCGACCGCGTC
>CAZNMK010000128.1:0-5735 GCA_964574045.1 uncultured Roseovarius sp.
CGGGCGCGGTGACGGCGACCTTCAACGAGATCGAGAACGCCGACGCGGCGATCGTCATCGGCGCCAACCCGATCGAGAACCACCCCGTCGCAGCGACCTATTTCAAGCAGTTCGCCAAGCGCGGCGGCAAGCTCATCGTGATGGACCCGCGTGGGGTGGGGATGCGCCGCTTTGCCACCCACATGCTGCAATTCCGCCCCGGCGCGGATGTGTCGATGCTGAACGCGATCATGCACACCATCGTCGAGGAAGAGCTCTACGACCGCCAGTACATCGAGGCCTTCACCGAGAACTGGGAGGCCGAGAAGGCGCATCTGGCGCAGTTCCCGCCCGAAAAGATGGCAGGCATCTGCGGCATCCCGGCCGAGACCCTGCGCGCGGTCGCGCGCGAATTCGCCACCGCCAAGGCGGGCATGATCTTCTGGGGCATGGGCGTCAGCCAGCACATCCACGGCACCGACAATTCGCGCTGCCTGATCGCGCTGGCGCTGATGTGCGGCCATGTCGGGCGCCCCGGCACCGGGCTGCACCCGCTCAGGGGCCAGAACAACGTGCAGGGTGCATCCGATGCCGGCCTCATTCCGATGTTCCTGCCCGACTATCAGAGCGTGACCGACGACGGCGTGCGCAGCGCCTTTACAGAGGTCTGGAAATCGGGCGATTTCAGCGCCGAGAAGGGCCTCACCGTGACCGAGATCATGGATGCGGTCCATGCCGGCCAGATCCGCGGCATGTATATCCTGGGCGAGAACCCGGCGATGTCCGACCCCGATGTCGAACACGCCCGCGACGCGCTGGCCAAGCTCGAACATCTGGTGGTGCAGGATATCTTTCTGACCGAGACGGCGAATTACGCCGACGTCATCCTGCCGGCCTCGGCCTTCTACGAGAAGTCGGGCACCGTGACCAACACCAACCGACAGGTGCAGATGGGCCGGCCCGCCGTGACCCCGCCGGGGCAGGCGCGCGAGGACTGGGCGATCACGGTCGACCTGGCGCGGCGGCTGGGGCTCGACTGGCGCTACGAGGGACCGGCGGACGTCTTTGCCGAGATGAAGCTCAACATGCGCTCGCTCGACAACATCACCTGGGAAAGGCTCGAACGCGAGGGCGCGGTGACATACCCCTGCAAGACCCCCGACGGCCCCGGCGAGGCGGTGGTCTTCGGCGACGGGTTCCCGCGGCCCGAGGGGCGGGCGCGGTTCGCGCCGGCGGCGATCGTGCCGCCCGACGACGTGCCCGACGACGAGTTTCCGATGATCCTGACCACCGGCCGGCAACTCGAGCACTGGCACACGGGCTCGATGACGCGGCGCTCGAAGGTGCTCGACGCGGTCGAGCCCGAAGCCAACTGCTCGATGCATCCCGCCACGCTGCGCCGTCTGGGGGCTGAGCCGGGCGGCATGGTGCGGCTGACCACGAGGCGCGGCACGGTCGAGGTGATGGCGCGCGCCGACCGCGCGGTCGCGCCAGACATGGTGTTCCTGCCCTTCGCCTATGTCGAGGCGGCGGCGAACATCCTCACCAACCCCGCGCTCGACCCCTACGGCAAGATCCCCGAATTCAAGTATTCGGCGGTGCGGGTCGAGGCGGTGGACCCCGGCACGGTGGCGGCCGAGTGAGCGCCCCGCGCACCTAAACGCCGGCGGCCGGCGGCGGCCGGATCCAGGTATTTGCGGCCGGATGAAGCGGCGAGGTGGCGCGCGGGCGGTTTCGTGCCGCGCCGCCTCATGTGCTATGCTGTGCCCGTTCGGGACCGGGGCGGCGCGCCCGCCAGGGGCACCGGGAGGAGACGAGATGGACATCACCGCATTGGCATTTTACGCCGTGATCTGCGCGGGGCTGAGCTGGGCCGCGCCGCGCCTGGGGGCACCGGTGCTGCGGCTGGCGGCCGGCGCGGCGGTGGGCATGGCGGCGGCCGCGGTGCTGCCGTTCCTGCGGCCGCTGCTGGGCTGATCCGCCCCGGATCACCCCCATTCCACATCGCCGAGAAAGATGTAGCCGGCGCCGTAGATGGTCTTGATCAGGCGCGGGTTGCGGGGGTCCTCGCGCAGCTTGGTGCGCAGGCGCGAGATGCGCACGTCCATCGCCCGGTCGAAGCTGTCGCCGGCGCCGCCGCCCAGCGCCTCCTGCATCGCCTGGCGCGAGATGAGCCGCCGGGGCCTTTCCAGAAAGAGACGCAGCACCTCGCCCTCGGCATGGGAAAAGGGGGTTTCGCGGCCGGTCTCGTCCTCCAGCATGTAGCGGTCGAAATGCGCCGTCCAGCCGTTGAAGCGGGCGGTTTCGCCGGTCTGCCGGGCGGCCGCGTCGCGGCGCAGGCGGGCGCGGATGCGGGCCACCACCTCGGCCGGGTCGAAGGGCTTGATGATATAGTCGTCGGCGCCCAGCTCCAGCCCGGTCACGCGATCCTGCACCTGCGAGCGGCCCGAGATGATGATCACCGTCGCGCCCTGCTCGAGCGCCAGCCGGTGCACCAGCGTCAGCCCGTCGCGGTCGGGCAGCGACAGATCGACGAGGCAGACATCTGGCCGCGCCTGTCTGAGCGCCGCCTCGAATTCGGTGGCGCGGGCAAAGGCGAGGGTGCGAAAACCCGCCTCCTCGAGCGCCTCCGACAGCATCGCGCGGATTTCCGGCTCGTCGTCGAGGATGGTCACGAGCGGCGCGTTCATGCCGCCGCCCCGGTGACGAGCAGCGCGGCCAGTTCCGCGGCCGAAAAGGGTTTGCGCAGCACCGGCGCGCGGGCGGCGGCGGCACGGTGCAGCGGGTCGTCGGGCGGCAGCGACGTCATCAGGCAGGCCGGGCAATGCCCCGGCGGCAGCGCGTCGAGCAGGTCGAGCCCGGTTTCCCCGCCGCCGAGCGAAATGTCCGACAGGATCGCCGAGATTTCGGGCAGTTCGCGGACGAGCGCCAGCGCCTCGGCCACGCCGGCCGCCTCGACCACCGAATGGCCGGCGGCGCGCAGCATGTCGCGGATGGCGCCGCGCAGGTCGGGGCTGTCCTCGACCAGCAGCACCAGCCCGGGCGCGGCGCCCTCTTCGGCCCGGCGTAGCGGCAGGCGGATGGTCACGCGCCCGCCATGATCGGTATTCGACAGCCGCACCCGCCCGCCGGCGAGCTTGGTCATGTCATAGACCATCGCAAGCCCCAGCCCGGAGCCTTCGCCGCCCTTGGTGGTGAAGAACGGCTCGAGCGCGTGTTCGAGCGCCTGTACGGAAAAGCCGGGGCCGGTATCGGTGACGGTGAATTCCAGCCAGGTGTCGCGCAGGCTGCGCGCGCTCAGCGTGATCCGCCCCGCCTCGCCGCAGGCGTCGCGCGCATTGAGCACAAGATTCAGCAGCGAATCCTGCAACATGCCGGCATCGAGCCGATAGGCGGTCGCATCGCACAGGTTGTTGACCGCGAACCGCACCCCGTCGGGCAGGGTCGAAAGCGCCAGGGTTTCGAGATCGCGCAGGAACGCGGGCAGGCTGATCGGGCGCGGGTCGTGTTCGCGCGCGCCGGTCATGTCGCCGATGCGGTTCAGAAGCCGCCCGCCGCGCCGCGCCGCCGCGATGGTGGCGAAAATCAGCGCCCCGGCATCCTCGGGCAGATCCATCCGCCTGAGCTTGGACTGCATGCCGAGGATGATCGTCAGCAGGTTCGAGAAATCATGCGCCATGCCGCTGGTCAGCTGGGCGGCGATCTCGCGCCGGCGGGTCTGCTGCAGGGCGGCGCGGGTCTGGGCCTCTTCGGTGACGTCCATCGACAGGACATAGACGCCGCCCTGCCCGCCATCGGGGGTAAAGGCCACGCGGATGCGGCGCGAACTGGGCTCGTGCGTGAACTCGAACACAGATTCGGTTCCGGCAAAGGCGTCCTCCAGCCGGTCGCGGATGGGGGCGTAGCCCTCGGCGCCCAGCACCTCCTGCATGGTCAGCCCGACGATGCCCGAGCGCAGGCCGGGAATGACCGCGCCGAGCCGCCGGTTGGAATAGGTGTAGCGGCGGTCGGGGCCGACATGGGCGATATGCGCCGGCATCATCTCGGTCGTCAGCCGCATCCGCGCCTCGGACGCGGTCAGCTGGCGCTGGGCCTCCTCGAGCGCGGTGATGGTGGCCTGCAGCTGGCGGTTGGCGGCGGACAGTTCCTCGGAATAGTTCAGGAGCTGGTCCGACAGCTCCTCGGACCGGGCGTGCAAGAGCGCCTCCTGCCGCTTGGTACGGGTGATGTCGGTATAGACGGTGACCCACCCCCCCTGCGGCAGCGGCGAACCCTCGACCGAGATCGTGTGCCCGTTCGAGCGCGTCCGTTCCATGTAATGCGGGCGAAAGGCGCGGGCGATGTCGACCCGGGCGCGCACCGCCTCCTCGACGTCGTCCACCGGCCCGTATTCGCCGCGCGTGACCTGAAAGCGGATCGTGTCCTCGAAACTGACGCCGGGGGTGACCAGCCAGTCGGGAAAGTCGAACATCTCCTGAAAGCGGCGGTTGCACACCGCAAGCCGCAGGTCGCTGTCATAGATAGACAGCGCCTGCTGGATCAGGTTGAGACCCGCCATCGTCATGGCGGCGGTGTCGGTCTGCGAATGGTGCACGGCGTTTTTATCCCGTCACATGGCTAGCACCCGCGCGCCGGGGCGAAAAGAGGCATGCGCGCTGTTACAATTGGCAAGATTTGGGAAATCTTCACGAAAAAGTTGACCGCGACGGTTCCGCCTGCACTCTATTGGCAACAAGACCCGACCCAAGGCGGGCACCGTTCGCACGCGGACAAAGGGAGGAAGGAATTTGGCCATGTCCTCACAGGCGGCGGAGGGGCCCGGCTCCGTTCCGGCGCTTTTGCAGCGCAACGCGCACCGGTTTGCCGACCGTCCCGCCTATCGGGAAAAGGAGTTCGGCATCTGGCAGTGCTGGACATGGGCGGAGACCGAACGCGAGATCGAGGCGCTGGCGCTGGGGTTGCTCAACCTCGGCGTCAACCGGGGCGATTTCATCGCCATCATCGGGCGCAACCGGCCGCATTTCTACTGGGCGATGGTCGCGGCGCAATCGGTTGGCGCGGTTCCGGTGCCGCTCTACCAGGATTCGGCGGCCGAGGAGATGGCCTATGTCATGGAACATTGCGGCGCGCGCTTCGCCGTGGTCGAGGATCAGGAGCAGGTCGACAAGCTGATCGAGATCCAGGACCTGCTGCACCAGTTCGAGCACATGATCTATGTCGATCCGCGCGGCCTGCGCAAGTACGACCATCGCCGGCTGCACCAGTATTCCCACGTCCAGCAACAGGGCCGCGCGGCGCGCGAGGAATTCATCGAGGACCTTACGGCGCGGCGCGGCAAGCTCGACTATTCCAGCACCTGCGTGATGCTCTACACCTCGGGCACCACCGGCAAGCCCAAGGGCGTGGTGCTGTCGAACCGCAACATCATCGAGACGTCGAAATCGTCGTCGGAATTCGACCGCCTGACCGAGGCCGAAGAGGTGCTGGCCTATCTGCCGATGGCATGGGTGGGGGATTTCATCTTTTCCATCGGGCAGGCCTATTGGTGCGGCTTTTGCGTCAACTGCCCCGAAAGCGCCGACACCATGCAGACCGACCTGCGCGAGATCGGGCCGACCTATTTCTTCGCCCCGCCGCGTGTGTTCGAGGGCCAGATCACCAACGTGATGATCCGGATGGAGGATGCCGGGCGGCTCAAGAAGTGGCTGTTCGACCGGTTCATGGCCATCGCCCGACGGGTGGGTCCGGCGATCCTC
>CAZNMK010000128.1:5745-7537 GCA_964574045.1 uncultured Roseovarius sp.
GCCGGAGCGTCGGGCTCGGTGACCGTATGCTCTATGCGCTGGGCAACATCGCGGTCTATGGTCCGCTCAAGGACACGCTGGGCTTTGGCCGGGTGCGCGTGGGCTATACCGCGGGCGAGGCGATCGGGCCTGAGATATTCGAGTTCTACCGCTCGCTCGGCATCAACCTAAAACAGCTCTACGGCCAGACCGAGGCCAGCGTATTCATCACGCTGCAACCCGATGGCGAGGTGCGCTCCGACACCGTGGGCGTGGCCGCGCCGGGGGTGGATATCCGCATCAGCGAGAACGGCGAGGTGTTCTATCGCGGCCCCGGTGTCTTCGAGGAATATTACAACAATCCCGACAGCACCGCCTCGACCAAGGACGCCGATGGCTGGGTCGCCACCGGCGACGCCGGTTTCTTCGACGAGGAAACGGGGCACCTGCGCATCATCGACCGCGCCAAGGACGTGGGCAAGATGGCCGACGGGCGGATGTTCGCGCCCAAATACGTCGAGAACAAGCTCAAGTTCTTTCCCAACATCCTCGAGGCGGTGGTGTTCGGCAACGGCCGCGAGGAATGCACCGCGTTTGTCAACATCGACCTCAACGCCGTTGGCAACTGGGCCGAGCGTAACAATATCGGCTACGCGTCCTATCAGGAACTCGCCGGCCACCCCCGCGTGCTCGAGACCATGCGCGAGCATGTCGCGGAGGTGAACCGCTCTCTCGCCTCCGATCCGATGCTGGCGCATTGCCAGGTGCACCGCTTCATCGTGCTGCACAAGGAGCTCGACCCCGACGACGGCGAAATCACCCGCACCCGCAAGGTCCGCCGCGGCGTGATCGAGGAGAAATACGCCGACCTGCTGGCGGCGCTCTATGACGGCTCGGCCGAGATCGGCACCCGCACCGAAGTGACCTACGAGGACGGGCGCAAGGGCCATATCAGCGCCACGCTGAAGGTCTGCGAGGCGCAGGTGGTGCCGGTGGAGGCGCCGGAAAGGTGGCGGCGGAATGAGGGAAGTGGTGCCATCCCTGCATTGGCCCGCCCGGGACGCTTGCGGCCCGGGCACGCGACCGCCCGCCCCACAGGCGGGCGCGTTCCGCGCCCCCCTCGGGCGGCCGCGCGCCCTCCGCCTGGGGCAATCAGGAATGCCACGCCCGGCCAATCGCATTTTTCAGTGCGTTGATCCGGTCAATGTCGAAGGCACAAATGTGCTCGCCTCGATACATTGTTTCAAACGCCGTGTTGGCGCAAATGCCGCGTTGGCGCAGAACACGCGGCAGATAGTCGAGGAAAAGGTCGAGCTGCCGGTTTTCGTCATGCATCGAATCGCTCCATCAGATTGGAGCAATCCAATTGAAACGGCTTCTGAAAAACGCCTATGCACGCACCGATGCGGCATTACGCAAAGCAGAAATGGCGAGCTAAATCACCAAGGCTTTTCAATATGTTAGACGCAACCGAACCCTACACCACCGAGGACGGCCGCAGGATCGGCGGGGTGGTGATGGAGATGAAGAACATCACCCTGCGTTTCGGCGGCGTGGTGGCGATCAGGGACATCTCCTTCGACATCCGCGAGGGCGAGATCCGCGCCATCATCGGCCCCAACGGCGCCGGCAAGTCGTCGATGCTGAACGTGGTCTCGGGCTTCTACCGGCCGCAGGAAGGCGAGGTCTGGTACAAGGGCGAGAAACGCCCGGCGATGAAACCCTACCAGGTGGCGCGCCAGGGCATCGCCCGCACCTTCCAGAACATCGCGCTCTTCGACGGGATGAGCGTGCTCGACAACATCATGACCGG
>CAZNMK010000129.1:0-2896 GCA_964574045.1 uncultured Roseovarius sp.
TTCGTGCTGGCGCATGCCTATCTGCGCGAGGACCGCGTGCTCGACGCCGACCTGCCGGCCTGGGTGCCGATCCCGGCGCTGGCGGAAATCCAGATCGCCCTGCAGGAGGCGGTGGCGGCGGTGGCGCGGCTCGAGGGTTACGACCTCAAGCGGATCATGCGCACCGGCACGGTGGCGAGCTTCGACAACCGCAACTGGGAACTGCGCGACCATTCCGGCCCGGTCTATCGCCTCAGCCTGTCGCGCGCCATCGCGCTGGACATGGAAAGCGCCACCGTCGCCGCCAACGGCTTTCGTTTCCGCGTCCCCTACGGCACGCTCTTGTGCGTGTCCGACAAGCCGCTGCACGGCGAGATCAAGCTGCCGGGCATGGCCAGCGAGTTCTACAAGACCCAGGTTTCGCGCCATCTGACGATCGGGCTGCGCGCGATGGAAAGCCTGCGCGAGATGCCGCTGGAGCGTATCCACAGCCGCAAACTGCGCAGTTTCGAGGAAACCGCCTTTCTGTGAGGCACGAAAACACCACAAAATCGGTGAAAATCCCTTCGTTTCTTACACTATTCGTTGTGTTCAAAGGCAAGATACAGTTAAATCCCGCCATGAGGCCCCAAGGAACGGGCAGTTGAAGGAGACCAGAAATGGCAAAACCGATGACGAAAACGCAGCTTGTCGCGGCCCTGGCCGAGGAAATGGGCAGCGACAAGAAATCCGCCGGCGCGGCGCTCGACGCGGTTGTCAGCGTGATCACCCGCGAGGTGTCGGGCGGCGGCGCGGTCACGCTGCCCGGCGTGGGCAAGATCTATTGCCGCGAACGCCCCGCGCGGGTGGTGCGCAACCCCGCCACCGGCGACCAGATCCACAAGCCGGCCGACAAGGTGGTCAAGATGACCATCGCCAAGGCGCTGAAGGACAGCGTCAACGGCTGATCTTGCAATCGGCCCGCGATTCCGAAAGGGTCGCCCCCGCAGGGGCGGCCCTTTCCAGTTTTGCGGAGGCATCGGACAGGCATGGACATTCGCGCGATCCTCATGGGGCTGGCCTTTGCGGTCATGTGGTCGTCGGCCTTTACCTCGGCGCGGATGATCGTCTCGGCGGCGCCGCCGATTTCGGCGCTGGCGCTGAGGTTCCTGATCTCGGGGCTGCTGGGGGTACTGATCGCCCGGCTGCTGGGGCAAAGCTGGCGCCTCACGCGCGGGCAGTGGCGCGCCACCATCGTTTTCGGCATCTGCCAGAACGCGCTCTATCTCGGGCTCAACTTCGTGGCGATGCAGACGGTCGAGGCGTCGCTCGCCGCCATCATCGCCTCGACCATGCCGCTGCTGGTCGGGCTTGCCAGCTGGACCGTCCTCGGCGAACGCATCGGCGCCCTCGGCCTCGGCGGGCTGGTCGCGGGGGTGATCGGGGTGGCCATCATCATGGGCACAAGGCTGCAGGGCGGCGCCGACATGTTCGGCGTCGCGCTCTGCGTGGTCGGGGTCATCGCCCTGACATTCGCCACGCTGGCGGTGCGCGGGGCGACCTCGGGCGGCAATTTCCTGATGGTGGTGGGGCTGCAGATGCTCGTGGGCAGCGCCATCCTGGGCGGCATCGGCGCCGCCACCGAAACGCTGGAAATCGCGTGGTCCTGGCAGCTGGTCGCGGCCTTCGCCTATACCACGCTGATACCGGGGCTGGCGGCGACGCTGGTCTGGTTCAGGCTGGTCCACCGTATCGGGGCGATCAAGGCCGCCACGTTCCACTTTCTCAACCCGTTTCTCGGCGTCGCCATCGCCGCGCTGATCCTCGGCGAGCCGCTGGGCGCGTGGGACATCGCCGGCGTGCTGGTGATCACCGCCGGCATCCTCGCCGTCCAGCTGTCGCGGCAGGGCGCGGTGCGGCGGGCGATTCCCAACTGACCGCGCCCGGTCCTATGCTTCCGCTTCGCCTTGCGCCCGCACCCGGCCGGCCGGCAACCCGGCCCATTCGCCGGCGCGCTGGCCCAGCTTCTTGAACTTGGCCGACACGCCGTCGAGCCGGGCGACCCAACCCGGATCGGGCTGCTGCCCGTCGGTCAGCCGGAAATAGGCCTGCAGCAGACAGGCCAGCGCAAAGGGTTCCAGCACCGCGGCCTTGACCGCCCAGGCAAACAGGATGGCAAAGACGAAACCGCCCGCCGACCAGGCGCCGGGAATGAGATAGACGACCGCCGCCGCCGGCGCCAGCATGACCAGGAACACGATGAAGGCCAGCGCATAGGTCACCAGCGCGATCAGCGCCGCGTTGACCAGCAGCGGGCGCGCGTTCTGGCCATACAGCACCAGCGCATCGCGCGAATCCGACCACGGGTTTTCCGACCGGTTGCGGATCAGGTAGGCCAGGATCACCTCGTCGATCAGCCCGACGGCCACCCGCAGGAACGCCCGCACGATCCGCATCAGCCCGCTCACCGCCGGGATCGGCAGCAGCGAGGCCAGCCCCTCGACCAGGCCGGTGATCGCCCGGATCACCCCGCGCACCAGCTGGTCGATGGCAAAGAGCACGTTGGCCTGCCCGAAACGTGCCTTGACGATTTCCTGCGCATGGGCGATCTGCGACCGCCCCGGCGGCAGTTCGCGCCCGTCAAGGTATTCGACCATGACCGCGATATGCCCGGCCTTGACCATGTAGAGGATGTATTCGCGCAGGAAATACAGCACCGCCGCCGTCATGCCGAAACCGGCCGCCCCGCCCCAAAAGGTGGCGCCGGCGCGAAAATCGGCATCGCCCATGGCGCCCACGCCCCAGCCGATGCCCGCCCCGGTGCCGGTGGCCAGGACATAGGCCACCGCGATGCCGAAATAGACCAGCATGCGAAAGAGCAGGAATGGCGCCGTCCGGCGCATGATCGTCAGTGACTTGCCAAGCGAGAAATCGGTCA
>CAZNMK010000129.1:2906-7517 GCA_964574045.1 uncultured Roseovarius sp.
TGCGGCCCTCTGCGATCCGACTCTGCACATCGGCGCGCGGAAATCAAAACCAAACCGCGCCCGCACCGGCCCCGCTCAGCCGATCCGGCCGCGCGGCCCGTCGCCCACCTGGCCGCGGTGCAGGAGGTAATGATCGAGCAGCACGCAGGCCATCATCGCCTCGCCCACCGGCACCGCGCGGATGCCGACGCAGGGGTCGTGGCGGCCGCGCGTCACCACCTCGGCCGGGCTGCCGTCGACCTTGATCGACCGGCGCGGCGTCAGGATCGACGAGGTCGGCTTGACGGCGAAACGCAGCACGATCTCCTGCCCGGTCGAGATGCCGCCGAGGATGCCGCCGGCATGGTTCGACGAAAACTCCGGCCCGTCCTTGCCCATGAATATCTCGTCGGCGTTCCCGGTGCCGGTGAGCCGCGCCGCCGCCATGCCTTCGCCGATCTCGACCCCCTTGACGGCGTTGATCGACATCGCTGCGGCGGCGAGATCGGTGTCGAGCTTGCCGTAGACCGGCGCCCCCAGCCCCGGCGGCACGCCGCGCGCGATTACCTCGACCTCGGCACCGACAGAGTTCTTCTCCTTGCGGATGCGCTGCAGATACGCCTCCCACGCGGGCAGGGCGGCGGCGTCGGGCAGCCAGAAATCGTTGCGCCCGATCTCGTCCCAGTCGAAACGCGCGCGGTCGATCTCCATCTCGCCCATGCGGGTCATGTAGCCGCGGATTTCCAGTCCCGGCACCAGCTCGCGCAGCGCCGCGCGCGCAACGCCGCCGGCCGCCACCCGCGCCGCCGTCTCGCGGGCGGATGACCGGCCGCCGCCGCGCGGATCGCGCAGCCCGTATTTCAGGTGATAGGTTATGTCGGCGTGGCCGGGGCGAAAGGTCTGCGCGATTTCGCCATAGTCCTTCGAGCGCTGGTCGGTGTTCTCGATCGTCAGCTGTATGGGCGTGCCGGTGGTCCGCCCCTCGTAGACGCCCGAAAGGATGCGCACCGCGTCCGCCTCCTGCCGCTGGGTGGTGTGGCGGCTCTGCCCCGGGCGGCGCTTGTCCAGCCATTGCTGCACGAAGGCGGCGTCGAGCGGGATGCCCGGCGGGCAGCCATCCACCGTCGCCCCCAGCGCCGGTCCGTGGCTCTCGCCCCAGGTGGTGACGCGAAAGAGATGGCCGAAGGAATTGAGGCTCATGCGCGTGCTCCTTTGCGTGGCCGTCCCCTGGGCCTGTTGATCCGGATCCGATGCGACCGTCTGCCGGCAGGGGGCATGCGGCCGCCCGGGTGGGCGCGAATGCGCCCGCCGTCGTGCCGCAGGCACGCCTCCGGCGTGACGGGCGGGCGGGCGCATGCCCGGCCCGCAGGCGGGCCGGGCGGAATGCGTTCAGCGAAGTGCAACAGGTTCTAGCCGGCGCGGAGACCGGCCTCAAGCCTCCTGATCGGCGCAGAGGGGCGCACGATGGGGATGGATGGCGCGAAACCGGCGAAAATCGCGGGGCCGCGAATCGCTTCCTGTTGACCGAGGCGCTTTTCCCCGCCTATGATTCGCAACAGAGTTTCACCGCCCGCAAGGCCCGTCTCGGGCCCGGGGCGACACAGGTCAACGTGGCAGGAACGAATGAGGGGCCGGATCAACGGCCCCCTTTCTTTCTGCAGCCGCGGGTTCGGGCCGGTCAGTGCAGCTTGGCCTCGACCTGCGAGATCGCCTCGTCGATCAACTTGTTGCCCTGGCTCGCGGTGATCTTCTTGGCGACCACCTCCTTGGCGGCGGCGACGGCCACGGCGATGGCGCGGTCGCGGACCTCTTTCACCGCGCCGGCCTCGGCAGATGCGATCTGGTCCTCGGCGGCCCTGAGGCGCCGCGCGATCGAGACCTGCAGGTCCTGCTTGGCCTTCTCGGCGGCCTCGGCGGCCTCTTCGCGGGCATGGGCGACGATGCGGTCGGCCTGGCCCTGCACCTCTTTTTGCTTGCGCTCGTAGCTCGCCAGCAGACTCTGGGCCTCCTCGCGGATGGCGCGGGCCTCGTCCAGTTCGGCCTTGATGCCGTCGGCCCGCTTATCGAGCTGGGCACCGATCAGGCCCGGAACCTTGAGATAGACCAGCACGCCGACGAAGAGCAGAAAGGCGATCAGCACCACGAAATTGGTGTTGGCCAGCGAAAAGAACGGCCCCGACGCGGCCAGCGCGGGGCTGGCGGCGGTGAGCAGGGCACCTGTCGCGATGAACTTTTTCATGACGCTACCCTTTCAGCCGTGCCGCGACCGCCGCACCGACGGTCTTGGCGTCGGTGTCGATGCCCATGACGGCGACCAGTTCGCGCGCCGTGGCGTCGGCCACTTCCTTGACGCTTTCCAGCGCCGAGGCACGGATTTCCGCGATCTTCTTTTCGCCCTCGGCGGCCCTGGCGGCGATTACCGCGTCGGCCTTGGCGGTGGCATCGTCCAGCTCGGCCCTGATCTCGGCCTTGGTGGCGGCGATGATGTCCTGCGCCTCGGCGCGGGCATCGGCCAGCGCCTTGTTATAGGCCTCCTCGGCCTCGGCGGCCTTGGATTTCAGTTCTTCGGCCCGGGCCAGGTCGCCGGTGATCGTTCCCTGGCGATCGGCCAGAATGGCGGCGATGCGCGGCAGCGCGACGCGCGACAGGATCAGGAAGATCGCCACCAGCGTGACGACCAGCCAGAAAACCTGGTTGCCCATCCATTCGGGGCAGAGCTGCGGCATGCCGACGGCACCGCCCTCGGGCGTCAGGCAGGCACTTGCCGATTGATGCGTTTCGGTCGCCATCCCGTCCTCCTTGGGGAACCTTGCGAGGATACCGGGCGGCCGCGGTCGCGCCGCCACCCGGCCGTAAGGATCGTGTACCCTGGGATCAGACGGCGAACATCAGCAGAAGCGCGACGAGGAACGAGAAAATCCCCAGCGCTTCCGAGAACGCGATACCGATGAACATGGTCGCGACCTGGCCGCCGGCGGCCGAGGGGTTGCGCAGCGCGCCCGACAGGTAGTTGCCGACCACGTGGCCCACACCGACGGCGGCCCCGCCCATGCCGGTACAGGCCAGACCGGCACCGATGTATGCGCCCATTTGTACGACGTCGCCTTCCATTTCGATTCTCCTTACGTTGGAATTGGCAAATAGGGGTGTGCGACCCTCAGTGATGCGGATGCAGCGCGTCCTTCAGGTAGACGCAGGTGAGGATCGTGAAAACATAGGCCTGGATGAAGGCGACCAGCACCTCCAGCGCGTAGATCGCCGAGATCGCCAGGATGCTCAGCGGAGTCACCAGGATGCCCACGCCCACAGAGATGGTGATCAGCGGGGTGAAGGCCGCGAAGACCTTGATCACGGCATGCCCGGCCATCATGTTGCCGGCAAGTCGGATCGAGTGGCTGACCGGCCGCACGAAGTAGGAAATCACCTCGATCAAGGCCAGGATCGGCCTGAGCGCCAGCGGCGCCGAGGTGATCCAGAACAGCCCCAGAAAACCGGCGCCGTGCTTGACGAAGCCGATCACCGTGACCGCGACGAACACGGCGACCGCCATCAGCGCGGTCACCGCGATGTGGCTGGTGGTGGTGAACGCGAGCGGCAGCAGACCGAGGAAGTTCGACACCACGATGAACATGAACAGCGTCATGATGTAGGGGAAATAGGGCAGCGCGTCCTTGCCCGCGACATCCTCGACCATCTTGCGGACAAAGCCATAGGCCAGTTCGGCGATCGACTGCATGCGCCCGGGCACCGCCGCCCGCCCCGAGCTGCTGAGCACCAAGAGCCCGACGACGCAGAGCACGCTCAGCGCCATCCACAGGGTGACGTTGGTCACGGTGAAGGTGCCGACCGGACCATCGCCGAAAAGCGGTTTGACGATGAACTGGTCCATCGGGTGGAAAACCAGACCGCCCCCGTCGCCGTGTTCGGCCCCTTGCGCTGCTTCAGTCGCCATTATCGACCCTCTTGTCATTCGCCCCAGCGGGCGCGTCTTCCCGCGCGGCCTCTTCGGCCTGGCGCTGGACCTCGCGCGCGCTGCGCATCATCGTCCTGATGCCCGCGGCCAGCCCCAGCAGTGTAAACAGCACCAGGAACACCGGGATCGTGCCCGCCAGGCTGTCCAGCCCGTACCCGATGCCAAAGCCGATCATCAGACCGACCACAAGCTCTATCACCATCCGCCAGGCCAGCTGCGCCTGGCTGTAGTGTTCTTCCTGGTGGGGCCTGGGCGCATCCCTGGCCCTCAGCTGTGCGATCCGCTTTTCCAGCCGCGCCAGGCGCTCGCCATCGTCGGGATCGCCCACCTCTGCCCCTCCGCAACAGTCGCGCCTTTGCTACGGCGCGGCGGGGACCGAGTCAAGCGCGGGAAACAGGCGGGGTTGTCCCGGCTAATGCACTGTTATTTGGTCGTTTTCCAGCCCGGCGAGTCCAGCCTGCCAAGATGCTGCGCCCCGTACCGCGGCCGCGGCGGGCACCGGCGCATATTCAACCATCCGGTTGAGCATATGCGCCCCGCCCGCGCATCTGCCCCGTTGACGCCGCCGCGCCAAGCAGGCTTAACAGACCCATGACCGACCCGCTGGACACCGTTTTCGCGGCCCTTGCCGACCCGACCCGCCGGGCGATCCTCGCCAT
>CAZNMK010000130.1:0-7474 GCA_964574045.1 uncultured Roseovarius sp.
GCTCGCGGGCTGGCCCCGGGGGGGGGGGGGGGGGGGGGGGGCGCCGCGATAGCGGCGCCGGCCCCGATCAGTTCAGATCGCGCCGATACCCGATGTGAAGCTCGATGCTGCTGCTTTCCACCGACAGGTTCCCCGCCGGAGCCGGACCCGCGGCACCGCCGAGCGTCCGCAGCCTGATATCGGTCTTGTCCGCCACCAGGTAGTTCAGTCCGAAGACGAGGTTGTTGCGGTCGTCGAGCGCCCGGATGAACCGCAGTCCGATCTTGCCGTAAAGCGAGAAATCGTCGCCCGACCCGGCAACGACGGTATCGTTGGTCGAGATGTCCCGGTACATCGCGCCGAGGCCCAGCCCGGCCTCGGCCCGCCAGCGGTCGGTTTCGTGAAAGAGCGCCCAGATGTTCAGCCCCAGCCGGGCGGATTCCACCGACGACCTGTAAAAGAACGCCGGCGCCGGCAATCCGGGAAAGCTGGCCGAGGTGATGCTGCGGTCGAAATACCAGGCGAACTCGGCCTCCGGCGTCAGCCGGGTTCCGCTCAGGTTCCACTTGTCGCGCATGCCGAAGTTGAGGGCGATCCCGTGCATCGTTTCGTCCCGGGAATCGTTGTTGGAATGCGGGCCGACGGTGTTGAAGCCGCCGATGTCGAAATCGGTCACGGTGCCGATGGCGTCGATGCCGATATACATGTCCTGTGCGCCGGCCGGCACAGGGCACAACAACCCGATCGACACGACGGCAGCAACCCGCGATACGAGACCTCTGAACATTGCGTTCCCCTTCCGCTGGAATTCGAATCCCCGATTGGCTGGCAGTATCGCATATCCTGTCCCGAATTGCATTGATCGGCATCAGCCGGCGGCGCCGGGGGCCGCGCGCGCCCTCCGCGAGCCCCTGGGGGCCCGGTTGAAGGCGCCGCCGCGCATGCCTACGTCGGTGGCGCGGCGCACCGCCCATGCCGGGCGGGATGCGCGGCGAGCGACACAAGACAAGGGGATTTGCACGATGGACGAGAAACAGGCCTATCAGACCAAACTCCAGGCCAGGCTCGACGAATGGCAGGCCAATATCGACAAGCTCAGGGCGCAGGCGAAACAGGCCCGGGCCGACGCCCGGATCGACTATGAGGAGCAGATCGCCGAGCTGCGCAAGCGGCGCGACGAGATGGAAGAGCAGCTCGAGAAGCTGCGCGCCTCGCACAGCGCCGCGTGGTCGGATGTGAGGGCCGGCGTCGAAAAGGCGTGGGACGACATGAACAAGGCCATGCAGGACGCCTGGAACCGATTCGGCTGATACCTACCAGCGTTCGAGCGCGGCCTCGTCGGCGTCCTTTGCCGCCACCCAGCCCTCGCGCGCCGTGCCGATCTCCTTCTTCCAGAAGGGGGCGCGCGACTTGAGGTAATCCATCAGGAATTCCGCCGCCTGAAACGCCTCGGCCCGGTGCGCGGCGGCGGTGGCGACCATCATGATCATGTCTGCGGGGGCAAGCCGCCCGAAGCGGTGGATCACGAGGATGTCGCCGGTATTCCATCGCGCCGCCGCCTCGGCCGCGATCGCGGCGATGGCCTTTTCGGTCATGCCCGGGTAGTGCTCGATCTCCATCCTGCCCGGCCCGCCGCCGGGCAGGTCGCGGACGATGCCGGTAAAGGTCACGACCGCGCCCATGCCCCGCTGGCGCGCGGCAAAGGCGGCGGTTTCGGCGCCGAGGTCGAACGGCTCCGCCTGTACCCGGACATCCATCCTCAGCCCCCCGTCATCGGCGGAAAGAACGCCACCTCGCGCACGCCCGCGAGGGGCGCGTCGAAATCGGCAAGCTCCTGGTCCACCGCCACCCTCAGCGCCGCGAGATCGGCAAAGGCGGCTGCGTAGCGTTCCTCGCGCCCGCGCAGTTCCTCGACCAGGTCGCGCACCGTGCCGGCGGCGGTCTCGACCCTTTCCCTGGGCTGCCCGATGCGTTCGCGCACCCAGGCGAAATACAGCACATCCATCGCTTCAGTCCTTCAGATGGGGCACCGCCTTGCGCAGGTAATCGATGCCGCTTGCCAGTGTCAGCGCGGCGGCCAGCCACAACAGCCACAGCCCCGCATGGCCGGATATGACCGCGCCAAGGCACTCCGATCCAAAATAGTGCTCGAAGACGCCTTGTGCAAACAGCACCGCGATGGCGATCATCTGCGCGGTGGTCTTCCACTTGGCCAGCCTCGTTACCCTGAGCGTGCCGGCGGTGTCGCCGAGATACTCGCGCAGCCCGGCGACAAAGACCTCGCGAAAGAGGATCACCGTCGCCGGCAGCACCAGCCAGGGCGACATGCTGGAATAGCCCACGATCACCATCAGCGCGATCACCACCATCGCCTTGTCCGCGATCGGATCCAGCATCGTGCCCAGCTTCGTCGTCTGCTTCCAGCTGCGGGCGAGATAGCCGTCGAACCAGTCGGTGACGGCGGCGCCCACGAACAAGAGCAACGCGTACCAGTCCGCCCACGGGCGATGGAAATAGAGAAACATCACCGCCAGCCCCGGCGCGGCCAGGAGCCTCAGCATGGTCAGCACGTTGGGAACGGTCCAGGTCATGCGCCCTCTCTAGACCGGATTCGACAACGGGGGAAGGGACCGCCCCGGCGATGCGGCGGGCGGTGGGGGCGTTGCCCCCGCCGCGCGCGATGCGCGCGACTCCCCCGGGATATTTTCCGAACAGAAGAAGACCGGATGCGCCCGGTCCCGGCTGGGCGGTCAGGCATCCCCGCCGGCGGCATCAGGCGGGGATCGCCCTTGCAGGAGCCGGCTAGATCGCCGCGATCATGTCGGCCTGTTTCACGATCCCCTCGGCCTGCTTGATCGAGGCGATATCGACGAGCCGGCCCTTGTAGGTGGTCGCGCCCTCGCCGCGGGCCTTGGCCTCTGCCATCGCCTTGAGGATTTCGCGCGCCTCGGCGACGGCTGCCTCGGAGGGGGTGAAGATCTCGTTGGCGAGCGCGATCTGCCTGGGGTGGATCGCCCATTTGCCGACCATGCCCAGCGTCGCCACCCGCAGCGCCTGGGCGCGGAACCCGTCGTCGTCGGAGAAGTCGCCGAAGGGGCCATCGACCGGCAACACCCCATGCGTGCGGCAGGCGGCGACGATGGCGGCGGTGGCCCAGTGCCAGGGGTCGGGCCAGTAGCTCTGTCCGCCCTGCAGCATGTAGTAGTTCTCCTGCGTGCCGCCGATGCCGGTGGTGGCCATCCCCATCGAGGCGGCGAAATCGGCGGCACCGAGGCTCATCGCCACGAGGCGCGGCGAGGCGGCGGCGATCTCCTCGACATGGCTGATGCCGGCGGCCGATTCGATGATCGCCTCGAAGGCGAGCGGTTTCTTCCGGCCCATGGCCTTTTCGACCGAGGCGACCAGCGCGTCGACCGCGTAGATGTCGGCGGCGCAGCCCGCCTTGGGGATCATGATCTGGTCGAGCCGCTCGCCCGCCTTTTCCAGCAGATCCACCACGTCGCGATACCACCAGCCGGTGTCGAGCCCGTTGATGCGCACCGAAAGGGTCTTGTTGCCCCAGTCGATTTCATTGATCGCGGCGACGGCGTTGGCGCGGGCGCTGTCCTTGTCCGAGGGCGCCACCGAATCCTCGAGGTCGAGGTTGATGACGTCGGCGGCGGATGCGGCCATCTTTTCGAACAGCTTGGGGTTCGACGCGGGGCCAAAGAGCTGGCAGCGGTTGGGGCGCGCGGGGGCGGGCGGTTGCAGTCGGAAGCTCATCTTTCGGGCCTTTCGGGTACGGAAGTTGCGTTTGGCTCGGGGCAATCGGTATAAAATTGCCGCGCCTGCCGCAACCTCTTTGCGCGCGCAGAAAACGCCGCTGTGCGGGCGCGGGCGGCGTGCCATGCCCGGGGGGCAAGGACAGGTCGTGCGAAACTGCACTTGATTTTGATACGATTTAGGACTATCTAGTTCGATATCGTATCAATGGAGAGAGCCAATGACAGTTTCGAGACGCAAGATGATAGGATTGATAGGCGGTGGCGTCGTGCTGGCAGCGGCGGCTTCTGCCGGGGGATTCCTGGCGACCCGCCGCCCGACGCGTGCACTGGCCCCGTGGTCGTCGGCCGGGGACTATGCGGAGCCGAGGATGCGCCCGTTGTCATATGCGATCCTGGCCCCCAATCCGCATAACAGGCAGCCGTGGGTGGCCGAGCTGCAAGGCGCCGACCGGTTGGTCATTTACCGAGACACGGCGCGAAACCTGCCGGAGACCGACCCGTTCGACCGTCAGTTGACCATCGGCATGGGGTGCTTTCTGGAACTATTGCGAATGGCTGCTGCCGAGGACGGCCACGCCTTGCGGACCGACCTGTTCCCACTAGGAGATGCCGGGCCGGTTGCCGATATCCGGTTTGTGCCGGGGGGCCGGAAAGACCCGCTGTTTGCCCATGTGTTCGATCGGCATACCAATCGGAACGCCTATGAGGATCGGGCGATCGAACCCGGCGCCAAGGCGGCCCTGGACGGTTTCGCCGCGATCAAGACCGGCCGGGCCGAGGTGGACGCCCTGCGAGACCTGACATGGCAGGCCATGGAAACCGAAATGACGACGCCGCGCGTGATGATGGAAAGCGTCGATCTCATGCGCTTCGGCAAGGCCGAGATCGAGGCCAATCCCGACGGCATCGCGCTTGGCGGCCCGTTCCTGGAAAGCCTGATGCTGGCCGGGATGCTGAGCCGCGAGGATCAGGCCGATCCGACCAGTACCAGCTTTCGCCAGGGGCTGGAGATGATCCGCGCCGCGATGACCGCGACCAACGCCTATGCGGTTCTTGTCAGCAAGGGCAACAGCCGGGCCGACCAGATCGGCGCCGGACGGGACTGGCTGCGGCTTCACCTGGCCGCGACCGGGCAGGGGCTGGCGATGCAGCCGGTCAGCCAGGCGCTTCAGGAATATCCGGAAATGGCCGAGCATTACGCGCAGGTGCACGAATTGTTGGCCGGGCCCGGGGAAACGGTTCAAATGTTGGGGCGGCTGGGCTACGGTCCGGCCATTGATGCCAGCCCACGCTGGCCGTTGGAAACCCGTATCGCCCATGGCTGACGATAAGACCGATCCCTATTTCGCCCTGATCTACGAGGTGGGGATCATCAATCAGATCGGCACGGCGTTCCTTGAGGCGCGCCTGCCGAGTGGCCTTTTGGTGTCGCATTTCGGTGTGGTCAGCCATCTGATCCGGGTTGGTGACGGCGCCACGCCATTGGAATTGGCGCGTGCCTTTCAGGTGGCCAAGACGACGATGACGCATACGCTGGCCGGGCTGGAGCGGCACGGGTTTGTCGAGATGCGGCCCAACCCGGATGACAAGCGGTCCAAACGGGTCTGGCTGACACCGGCGGGGCGGCGGTTTCGCGACGATGCGCTGGCGAAGATGGCGCCGCTGTTCGAGGCCTTGAGCGGGCGGTTTTCGCCCGACCGGGCGGAGGCGATGCTGCCCGAGCTGAGCGCGTTTCGGGCGGTGATCGACCGGTTGCGCGACGAGACGACGTAGCGGAGGCTGGCGAGCGGCGGTCCGCCGGGGGGCCGGGGATTGCCCCGCCGGAGCGGCATCGGGCCTAGGGCTGTGCCGGGAGGCCGGAGCGCCGGACGGCCCCGGGAAGAAAGGACATTCGCAGAAATCCTTTTCTGGTCGAAGAATCTTGCGCCAACCCCCGGATAAGCTCGTATTTCAACAGGATTTCGCGGCGCATTCATCACAGACTGCCGCAAAGGCGATTCCCCGGCTCATGTCCGGCCCAAGGCCGGCCGGACGCGGACCCCGCAAAGGAGACCCGTGATGATCGAGACCCCTTACCTGCTTTTCCTGGGCGATGCGCCCGACATGCTTGCCGCCAAGGTGGCGATCGGCATCCGCGACTGGCGCCCCGAGCATGCGGTGGGCCAGATCCGGCTGCCCGGCTGCGGCGCCGATCTGGGGCTGACCGAGATGACCCTGGCAGAGGCCAAAGAGGCCGGCGCGCGCACGCTGGTGATCGGCGTCGCCAACCGCGGCGGCGTCATCAGCCCGGCCTGGAAGGAGGTGCTGATCGAGGCGCTGGAGATGGGCTACGACCTGGCCAGCGGCCTGCACAGCCTGCTGCGCGACGAGGGCGATATCGTCGCCGCCGCCCAGACCCATGGCGGCACGCTGCACGACGTGCGGGTGCCCTCGGTGGGCTACCCGGTCGCGAACGGCGTCAAGCGCAGCGGCAAGCGCTGCCTGGCCGTCGGCACCGACTGTTCGGTCGGCAAGATGTACACGGCGATGGCGATGGAACGCGACATGCGCGAACGCGGCATGAAGGCCACGTTCCGCGCCACCGGCCAGACCGGCATCCTGATCACCGGCCAGGGGGTGCCGCTGGATGCGGTGATCGCCGATTTCATGGCCGGCTCGGTGGAATACCTGACCCCGGACAACGAGCCCGACCACTGGGACATGATCGAGGGGCAGGGCAGCCTCTTTCACGTCTCCTATTCGGGGGTGACGATGGCGCTCATCCACGGCGGCCAGCCCGACGCGCTGATCCTGTGCCACGAACCCACCCGCAAGCATATGCGCGGCCTGCCGGATTACCCGTTGCCGACGCTGGAACGTCTGCGCGATACCGCGCTGCCGCTGGCGCGGGTGTCGAACCCCGCCTGCGCGGTGGCCGGCGTCGCGGTCAACACCCAGAACATGGACGAGGCAGCGGCGCGCGAATACCTGGCGCAGGTCGAGGCCGAGATGGATCTGCCGGCGACCGACCCTTACCGTTTCGGATCGGGCAAGCTGGTGGACGCGCTGGCCGCGATCTGAGCAGAACGCGCCCCGGGCCTGACCCGGGGCCACTGAGCCAAAGGGAGGTTCCGGGTCAGACCCGGGACGGGAAGCCATGACAATCACCGTGACGCGGGACACCTTCAGGCTGGCGCGGGTCTTTACCATCAGCCGCGGGTCGAGGACCGAGGCACAGGTGCTGACGGTCGAGGTCGCGCAGGACGGCGCGGCCGGGCGGGGCGAATGCGTGCCCTATGCGCGCTACGGCGAGACGCTCGACAGCGTCGCGGACCAGATCGCGGCGCTGCCCGAAAGCGTCGACCGCGCAAGCCTCGGCGACCTGCTGCCGGCGGGTGCGGCGCGCAACGCCGTCGACTGCGCGCTCTGGGACCTTGACGCCAAGTGCACCGGCAGACGGGTGTGGGAGCTTGCCGGCCTGCCCGCGCCGGGACCCGAGATCACCGCCTACACGCTGTCGCTCGACACGCCCGCGAACATGCGCGCGCAGGCCGAGGCGAACGCGCATCGCCCGCTTCTGAAGATCAAGCTCGGCACCCCCGACGACATGCCGCGCCTCGAGGCGGTGCGCGCCGGCGCGCCGGCGGCCAGGATCCTCGTCGATGCCAACGAGGGCTGGAGCGCGGAGTTCTGCGCCGACGGCGCGCCGCGCCGGGCGCGGGGGGGGGGGGGGGGGGGGGGCGCCGCGCGGG
>CAZNMK010000131.1:0-7438 GCA_964574045.1 uncultured Roseovarius sp.
ATCACCAACGGCGCCGAATGGGAACGCCAGCGCCGCATCATCGACCCCGCCTTCGAGAGCGGCCGCGTGCGCGAGGTCTTTCCGGCGATGTGGGATGCCGCCGTCGCCGCGGTCGCGCGGCTGGAACCGCTGGCCGACGGCCGGCCCGTGGACATCGAGCCGCAGACATCGCATGTCGCCCTCGACGTCATCTTTCGCACGCTTTTCTCGATCCCGGTCGAGAACGATACCGCCGCCGCGGTGTTCGAGGCGTTCCGCGCGCACCAGTCGTCGCGCCCGCTGATCAATACCGGAACGCTCCTGCCGCTGCCGCGCTGGATCCCGCGGTGGCGGTCGCGGCGCACCACGGCGACGGCGCGGGAAATCCGCCGGCTGATCCGCGCGCTGGTCGACGGCCGCGCCGACGAGATCGCCGCCGGCACCGCCCCCGACGACCTGGCGACCCGCATCATGTCCACGCCCGACGCGCAGGACGGCACCGTCTTCAGCCGCGCCGAGATGGCCGACCAGGTCGGCATCTTCATGCTGGCGGGGCACGAAACCAGCGCCGCGGCGCTGGCCTGGGCGCTCTATCTGATGGCATTGAACCCCGACTGGCAGGACCACCTGGCGACCGAGGCGCAAGGCGTGATCGACCCCGAGACGATCTATTTCTCGACCGTCTCGAAACTGCGGATTGCGCGCGCCGTCTTTCGCGAGGCGATGCGCCTCTACCCGCCGGTGCCGATGTACCTGCGCGAGGCCGCGAAGCCCGAGACGTTTCGCGGCCGTACCGTGCCGAGGGGGGCGCAGATCGTCATCAGCCCCTGGCACCTGCACCGGCACGAGCGGCTGTGGGACCGCCCCGACGAATTCGACCCGACCCGCTGGGACACCCGCGAAGGGCGCGAAAGCTCGCGCAAGGCGTATATCCCGTTCTCGCTGGGTGCGCGCGTCTGCCCCGGCTCGGCCTTTGCCATGACCGAGGGCACGCTCATTCTGGCGATGATCCTGCGCCACTACCGCGTGGCCCTGGTGCCGGGGCGCGAACCCGTGCCCTCGGCCCAACTGACCGTGCGCGGACGCGACGGCATCTGGCTGTCGCTCACCCCGCGCGAGATGGAGACCCAAGCATGACCCGACCCGCAGTCCCCGCCGCCTGGCCCTACTGGATCACGCTGACATTCGTGCCGCTGGCGGCGATGGCGATCGCCCGCGGCGGCTGGTGGATCGCGCTGATCCCGCTCTGGGGCTGGGTCATGATGCCGCTCTTCGACCTGATCCTGGGCCGCGACCTGCGCAACCCCGACCCCGACACGCCCGACACGCGGCTCTTGTGGTTCCGGCTGCTGACCTGGATCTGGTTTCCGATCGAGGCGGCGCTGGTCTTCGGCGGCATCTGGTACCTGACCCATGTCGCCGCCTTTCCGGTGTGGGAGAAGTTCCTGGTCATGTTCGGCATCGGCGTGACCACCGGGACCGTCGGCATCGTCTATGCGCACGAGCTTTTCCACAAGGCGTCGCGGTTCGAACGCTGGCTGGGCGACCTGCTGATGGCGATGGTGCTCTATTCGCATTTCCGCACCGAGCACCTGCTCGTGCACCACCCCTGGGTTGGCACGCCCCGCGACACCGTCACCGCGCGCTACAACGAGGGATTCCTGCGTTTTTTCCCGCGCGTGCTGTGGCAGGGTCCGGGTTCGGCCTGGCGGGCCGAACGCGCGATGCTGGCGCGCGCCGGGCGGCCCGCCTGGCACCCCACGAACCCGTTCTGGCGTTATATCGCGCTGCAGGCGGCGGCGCTGGCGGCGGCATTCCTGCTGGGCGGCTGGCTGGGGGTGGCGCTATTCGCCTTTCAGGCCATCGTCGCCGTCTGGCAGCTGGAGCTGACCAACTACGTCGAGCATTACGGGCTGACGCGCCGCCACCTGGGCGACGGCAGATACGAGCCCGTCGCGCCCCGCCACAGCTGGGATTCGACGCATCGCGTGTCGAACCTGCTCCTGATCAACCTGCAGCGCCACGCCGACCACCACCTGCACCCGATGCGGCGCTTTCCGCTGCTGCAATCCTATTCCGAGGCGGAGGTGCCGCAACTGCCGACCGGCTATCCGCCGATGACGGCGATGGCGATGGTGCCGCCGGTCTGGCGACGGATGATGAACCCGCGGGTGCGGGCATGGCGGCGCCGGCACTATCCGGATATCGACGACTGGTCGGCCTACAAGGCCGGCACCCTGCCGGTACCCGCGGGCGCCGGCTGAACGGCGCGCGGCCGGGGCTGTGTGCCCCGCCCGACTCGAAACCGGGGGGCTGTCGGCCCCCCGGACCCCCCGAAGGTATTTTCGGCCGGATGACTGTGCGGGGGTTCAGAACATGCCCATCGCCAGCCCCGCCGCCAGTGCCTGGCCCAGCTCGCGGCAGCGGGCGAGATCGCCCTCGGGGATGGTCTTTTGCGCCAGGATTTCCTCGGGCGTCTGGGCGTGGGTGCAGACGATCACAGGCTCCTGCACCGCACGCAGCCGCCAGCCTTGCGCGATGCGCGCGATCTGGCGCACCGCATTGCTGCCGTCCGAGCCGGCGCAGACCATCTGGGCATAGGGGCGCCCCTCGATCCGGCCGAGAACCGGGTAGTAGCAGCGGTCGAAGAAGTCCTTCATCGCCCCGGATATGGCGGCGAGGTTTTCCGGCGCGCAGAAAAGATAGCCACCGGCACCGAGCAGGTCGTCGGGCCCGGCGGCGTCGGCGGTCTTCAGGATGACATCCGTTTCGCCGCGCGCGGCCTGCGCGGCGGCCTCGGCCATCTGGCGGCTGCCGCCGGTGCGGGTGTGGTAGACGATCAGGAGCGTGGCCATGAATTTCCCCTAGCCCGGATCGCCGGCCGCGGCCAGCGGCCAACGGCCGTCAGGCAAATATCTGCCCGGCATGTTCGGCAAGGTAGATGCGCAGCCACGGGGTGAAATCGCCGGGCCGGTGCCGGGTGCGCTCGGCCAGGTCCGCAAGACCGATCCAGGCGGTATCCATCACCTCTGCCGGGTCGGGCACGGGCCGTGGCCGTAGAGCCGGGCGGGCGACGAAGATATCGACGCGCTCGTCCTCGATCAGCCCGCCGCCGACATCGGCGCGATAGCTGATCCGGCCGCGGTATTCCAGGTCGAGCCCCCGGAGCCCCAGTTCCTCGTCCAGGCGGCGATGGGCGCAATCCTCGCCCCTCTCGCCCCAGCGGGGATGGGTGCAGCAGGTGTTCGCCCAAAGCCCGGGCGTGTGATACTTGCCCAGTGCGCGGCGCTGGATCAGCAGTTCGTCGCCGCAAAGCACGAACACCGACACCGCCATGTGCCTGAGCCCGCGAAGGTGCACCTCGAGCTTCTCCACCGGCATCAGCTCATCGCCGACCCATGCCGGAATCGTCTCGCCGGGGGGGCGGCCGCCGGTCGTGCGGGCGAAGTTGTCGTTCATACGGGCGGGTCTCGGAGTCGGGCAGCGGCAGAGTATGGTTTCGCGGCCTTCTATACGGCATCCGGGTCGGGGGCCAGTGCCGTAACGCCGCAAGAGGCCCCGCCGCGGCCGCCGGGTTCTTCGCGCCGCGCCGCGGATGCGGCCTGTGGTCCGCATGCGGTCGCCTGACGCACTGGCCCGTGCCGATGCGCCGTTGACTCCGCGCCTGCCATATTGGATGACTGGGGCCGGACAAAATTCGGAGGCTTAGATGAAATCCAAGATTGCAGCAGTTCTCGCCACGATCGCGCTCGGCCTGCCGGCTCATGCCGATGGCGACGCGGAAAAGGGCGAAAAGGAATTCAAGAAGTGCAAGTCCTGCCACGCGATCGAGTCGCCCGACGAGACGATCGTCAAGGGCGGGCGCACCGGGCCGAACCTTTACGGTATCGCCGGCCAGGTCGCCGGCTCGGTCGAGGATTTCCGCTATTCCGATCTGCTGGTCGCCGCCAACGAGCAAGGCATCGAGTGGACCGAAGAAAACTTCGTCGGCTACGTGCAGGACCCGACCGCGTGGCTGCAGGAAGCCACCGGCGATAGCGGCCGCGGCAAGATGACCTACAAGGTGCGCAAGGAAGACGACGCCAAGGACCTCTTTGCCTACCTGTCGTCGCTCGGCGACTAGCCCCGGACCAACCGCCCGATGGGAGGAAACCGCCGCGCCGGAGCGATCCGGGGCGGCTTTTCCCGTGTCTGTGCCGGACAGCGGGCGGGTGGTGCCCCCACACGGACTCGAACCGCGGACCTACTGATTACAAATCAGTTGCTCTACCAGCTGAGCTATAGGGGCACGGGGGGCTGAATACGCCAGTTGCACCCCGTCCGGCAAGGCGGAAATGCGCGCCTTGCCGCAGGCCCGGCAATCCGGTTTAACAGCATGAAAATGCCGCTATAGTGAGCAACCGGAAACAACCAGCGCGGGTCCAACCATGCAGATCGTCATTCACGCCGGCGCCCACGTCACCGACGAGGACAGGCTGATCGAATGCCTGGCGGAAAACGCGGACATGCTGGCGCGGCAGGGTACCTTCGTGCCCAGGCCGGACGATTACCGCATCCTGCTTCGCGACGTCATCAACGCCGCCACGCAGGACGACGCATCGCCCGACATGCGCGATACCTTGCTGGAGGCGATCGGCCCCGATACCGGCGCCGAGAGGATCGTGCTGTCGAACGACAGTTTCTTCGGCACCCACAAGATGGCGGTCAAGCGGATGTTCTACCCCGCCGCCTGCGCCCGGCTGGAGGCGCTGCGCCAGATCTTCGCGGGCGACCGGATCGAGCTCTTCTTTGCCATCCGCAACCCCGCGACCTTCATGCCGGCGCTGCTGGAAAAGACCAACTTCAACTCGATCGAGGACATCTTTCGCGGCTACGATCCGCTCAGCTTTCGCTGGTCGGAATTCTTCGAGCGCATCCGCCTGCAGGTGCCCGACATCGCCGTCACCGCATGGTGCAACGAGGACACGCCGCTGATCTGGGCCGAAGTCGTGCGCGAGATGGCCGGGCTCGACCCGACGGCGCCCATCGCGGGCGAATTCGCGCTTTTGTCCGAAATCATGACCGAGGCCGGAATGAAACGTTTTTGTGCCTATCTCGACAGCCATCCCGGCATGACCGAGGTGCAGAAACGGCGCGTGATCTCGGCCTTTCTGGACAAGTTCGCGCGCGAGGACGCGGTCGAGGAGGAATACGATCTCGACGGCTGGAGCGTGGACATGATTAACCAGCTGACCGACATCTACGACGAGGACATCTTCGCGGTTCAGCGGATCGCCGGCGTGAACCTGATCGCGCCCTGAGCGCGCAACGCGGCCGGGGTCCGTCGTGCATGATCGGTTCCGGTTTGCAGCCCGGCGCGCCCCGTCACTAGATGCCCAGCGCCTCGCGATACATCGCCAGCACCGCCTCTTCCTCGGCGATGTCGTCGCGGTCGCGCTTGCGCAGCGCGATAACCTTGCGCATCACCCTGGTGTCGTAGCCGCGCGCCTTGGCCTCGGCCATGACCTCTTTCTGCTGGTCGGCGATGTCCTTCTTGTCGGCATCCAGGCGCTCGAACCGTTCGATGAACTGGCGCAGTTCCTCTGCGGCCACGCGATAGCTGGCATCGGTCGACGTGTCGGTCATGGCATCCTCTTTGCTGGCCGGGAGCCCGTTCCCTACAACCCGGGCCGGGCGCCCGCAAGCCCGAGCTTGCGCATGCTCGCGGGCTGCGCTAGGCGGCGGGAACCACGGGCGAAAGGGGACATGCGGATGGAGATGCTGATCTGGCTCGGCGCAGGAATTTCGCTGGCCGGCCTGGCGGGGCTTGTCTGGTGCATCGTCCGGGTGTCGAAGGCCCGCCGGGCGGGGCTGAGCGACGCGGACCTGCGCGCGGCGGTGCAGAAGGTCGTGCCGCTCAATACCGGCGCGCTGTTCCTGTCGGTGATCGGGCTGATGCTGGTGGTTCTCGGCATCGCTCTGGGCTGACCGCCCGCGGCCGCCCGCCGGCATGAACGCACGGCCGGCATGACAGCATAGATCAGACCGGCATGTTGTCGAACTGGGCCTCGATGGCGGCGCAGGTCAGTTCCTCGCACAGATCGCGGCATGCCGGCGGTACGTGCACATCCGCCGCGTCCATCCGCGCGATCAGGTCGGCGAAGCCGGGCAGGAGGCCGAGCCGCTTTTCCGGAGCGGCCTGAAGAATGCGGTCGTGCAGCTTCTGAAGATCGCGTTCGAGCATGGTCATGGTTCTTCTCCCCGATCGTGTTCGCGCAAGGTTGCGGTCAGACCCCTGCCGCGCAATCGCGGCAAAGCGGCGTGTCAGGCAGGATTGCAAGACGCGCGCCGGAAATCTCCTCGCCGCAGCGCGCGCACACGCCATAGGTTCCCTCGCGCAGGCGTTTCAGGGCGGCGCGGATGCGGGCAATCTCGGCCTCGCTGCTTTCGCCCAGCCGTTCGAGCACCTCTTCGCCTTCGCGTTCGACGGCCAACTCTTCCCAATCCTTGGAATGCGGCTCGTCGAGCTCGGCCTCGATCTGGTGCAGACGGCTGTCCAGTTCCGCCAGCCGGGCCAGCAAGGCCTTGCGATAAAGAGCGAAGTCGCGCATCGGTCACCTCCTTTTGCGGGGTCATGATCCCATATCGGGGCGCGGCGGTCCTTGATCAACGTCAACCCCGCGATTGAAAAATATGCGGAAAACCATATATTGCGACCCCGAAAGGAACGCCCGATGAGACCGGAAGTGACCGCCTTCTTCGACGACGGCACCAACACCATCTCATATGTCGTGCGCGACCCCGCCGGCGGCGCCTGCGCGATCGTCGATTCGGTTCTGGATTTCGACTACGCCTCGGGGCGGACCGGCACCGCCTCGGCCGACCGCATCGTCGCCCATGTCGTTGACGCCGGGCTCGAGGTGGCCTGGCTGCTGGAAACCCACGTGCATGCCGACCACCTGTCGGCCGCGCCCTATCTGCAGGAGCGGCTGGGCGGACGTATCGGCATCGGCGAAAAGATCCGCGAGGTGCAGGACACCTTCGGCAAGGTCTTCAACGAAGGAACCGAGTTTCAGCGCGACGGCTCGCAGTTCGACCGGCTGTTCGCCGAGTGCGACAGTTTCCATATCGGCCAGCTGCGCGGCGACGTGCTGCATACGCCCGGGCACACCCCGGCCTGCCTGACCTATGCGATCGGCGACGCGGCGTTTGTCGGCGACACGATCTTCATGCCGGATTTCGGCACCGCGCGCTGCGATTTTCCGGGCGGCTCGGCGCGGATGCTCTATGCCTCGATCCAGAAGATCCTGACCCTGCCCGACGAGACCCGCATCTTCGTCGGCCACGACTACAAGGCGCCGGGGCGCGACGACTATGCGTGGGAGACTACCGTGGCGGAGCAGCGGGCCCGCAACGTGCACGTCGGCGCCGGGCGCGACGAGGCCGGTTTCGTGCGGATGCGCGACGAGCGCGACGCGAC
>CAZNMK010000132.1:0-6401 GCA_964574045.1 uncultured Roseovarius sp.
GGACGGGATGACGATCACGGTGGAGTTCCACGAAAGCGAGGCCCTGAACGCCACGCTGCCGCAAAAGGTGGTCTGCCGGGTGGTCGAGACCGAACCGGTGGTCAAGGGACAGACCGCCGCCAACAGCTTCAAGCCGGCGGTGCTCGACAACGGCGTCAAGGTGATGGTGCCGCCCTTCGTCGGCCCCGACGAGGATATCGTCGTCAACACCGAGACGATGGATTACGCCGAGCGCGCCTGAGCCGCGGCGGCCCCCGTCCGCCGGAGCGTCCGGCGCGGTCAGGGCAGGGTGACGGTCGCCTTGCCCGCCCGCATCTCTCCCGTGGCGCGGTTGAAGCGAAGATGGGCGATCGCCTGTCCGCCCGATTGGGTAAAGAGCGTGCCCGCGGGCTTGCCCGCGGCGGTGATCGGGGTGCCGATGGGTGCGGCGCCCTCGATTTCCACCGTGACCAGCCCCTTTTGCAGCTCGGTCTTGTGCTTCATCCGCGCCGTCACCTCCTGCCCGACATAGCAGCCCTTGCGGAAATCGACGCCGTGGAGCCGCTCGAACCCGGCCTCGAGGATGAACGTGTCGGGCGTCAGTTCGATCCCCGTCTCGGGGATGCAGTGGCGCACCCGCAGGGCGTCGAAATCGGTGCCGTCGTCGCCGTCCTCCGCGCCATAGAGCCGCCAGCCCATCGCCGGATGGCGCGGGTCGGCCACCGCGCCCTCGGGCGCGGCGCCGGTGCCGCGGCGGACCTTGAGCGCGGTCTCATCGACGATCACATCGGCGCGCAGCTTGTACATCGCCAGCCGCCGCGCCAGATCGGGGGCGAGTCCGGCATCGACGTCGAGCAGGATCGCATCCCCCCGCCGAACTAGAAAGAAATCGGCGAGGTACTTGCCCTGCGGTGTCAGCAGCGCGGCATAGACCGGCCCGTTGTCCAGCTTGCCGACATCGTTGGTCACCAGACCTTGCAGGAACTGCTCGGCATCCGCGCCGGAAATTTCAAGGACCGTGCGTGTCATCCCGTCTCCTCGTGTCGTTCGTGCGTATGATATATGCATCGATGGGGGCGCGAACAGGGTAGCGGTATGCGAACAGGGCTTTCGGCGGTGATCCCGACGCTGAATGCGGGTCCGGCGCTGGCGCGCAGCCTGCCCGCGCTCGCCGAGGGGCTCGGTGCGGGCCTTGTGCACGAAATCGTGATCTCCGACGGCGGCTCGGACGACGACACGCTGGCGCTGGCCGGGGCGGCGGGGGCGGTCGTCGTTCAGGGGGCGCCCTCGCGCGGGGGGCAGCTCAGGCGCGGGGCAGCGGCGGCGGCGGGCGAGTGGCTGCTTTTCCTGCATGCCGACACGGTGCTGCCGCCGGGCTGGGCGGCCTGCGTGCAGGCGCATCTGCCCACGGGCCGGCCGGCGCATTTCCGGCTGCGGTTCGATGGTGGCGGGGCGCCCGCGCGGCTGGTCGCGGGGTGGGCCAACCTGCGGTCGCGCCTGCTGCACCTGCCATATGGCGATCAGGGGCTGCTGATCTCGCGCGCCGAGTACGAGCGCGCGGGCGGTTTCCCCGACATTCCGCTGATGGAGGACGTGGCGCTGGCGCGGCGGCTCGGGCGGCGGCTGGTGGCGTTGCCGATGGCAGCGACGACAAGCGCCGACAAGTACCTGCGCGACGGCTGGCTCGGACGCGGCGCGCGCAACCTGTGGCTGCTTGCGCGCTATCTGCGCGGCGCCGATCCGGCACGGCTGGCGCGGCGGTATTAGGGGCTGGTGCGTTCAATTGGAAACAGTTCGACGACGGGCGTGCGGCCGCCCGGGTGGGCGCGTGCCCGTCGCTGGCGCGACGGGCGGGTAATTGCGATCGGGCGCGGCGCGCTCTTGGGGCTGTCGCGCCTTGTCGTCATGCGGCCCCTCTAGAGAATCGGGCGCTTGCTCTCGTTGAACGCCTGCTGCACCGCCTTGTAGTCGTATTCGCGGGCCACCCAGTCCTCGAAGGAAATCGCCTCGCGGGCGTTGCGGGCCTCGTAGAGGTCGAGGATGTAGTCGAGCACCCCGGTCTTGGTCCAGCGAAAGTGGATGTAGCGCACCCCCAGCATGCGCCGCGCCTCGGCCACCGGGCGGCCCTCGATCGCGATCAGATATATGGCGGCGGCAAAGCCCGCCCGGTCGGCGCCCGACTTGCAATGCATCACGAAGGGGCGTTCGATGCTGCGAAACGCCTCGATCACCTCGAGGATGTCCTCTGCCGGGGCGGCGTGGCGGGCGTGAAAAGTGACGTTGACGAGGGTGAGCCCCAGTTCGCGGCAGCTTTCCTCCTCGACCAGGTAATGCGCCGCGCCGGCGGCGCCGCGCAGGTTCAGGATCGAGCGGATGCCCATCGCCTTGAGCTTTCGGAATCGCCGGTGCGTCGGCTGGTTCGAACGGTAGACGCCCGGTGCCACCTCGTCGAAATTGGTCCAGATCGTGCGCAGAACGGCGTGGTCGAACCACAGGTTGTAGATGCGCGCGCGGCGGCGATTCTCGGGCGTCGAGAGATCGGTGTTGTAATGGGCGCGCAGATCCCGTTCCCAGTCGGCGATCCGTTTGAAAAGCTTCATCGCGTGCTCCGCGCCCCAGTCCGGCGCCCCGCCGCACGGGGCGCGACCCGTCTAGGGGCAACCGGCGCCCAAGGCAAGCCGCCCGCAACCGATTGACGCCGGCGCGCGGCGGCGTAAGGTCCGACCGACAGGGACGAAAGGAGACCGACCAGATGGACGATGCCGGCGGCCGGCCCTACCGGGCGATACCGGGCCCCAGCGTGGTGCCCGACGCGGTGCTGCGCGCCATGCACCGTGCCGCGCCCAACATCTACGAGGGCGAGATCGTCGACCTGACCGCCGGGCTGATCCCCGATCTGCGCCGCGTCGCGCGGACACGGGGGCAGGTCGCCATCTATATCGCCAACGGCCACGGCGGGTGGGAGGCGGCGCTGGCCAACACCGCCGCGCCGGGCGAGCGGGTTCTGGTCGTCGCGACCGGGCGGTTCGGCCACGGCTGGGCCGAGGTGGCCGAGGCCCGCGGGCTCGAGGTCGAGCTGATCGACTGCGGCACCCGGACGCCCGCCGACCCCGACCGGATCGAGGCCGCGCTCAGGGCCGATACCGGGCAGCGCATCAAGGCGGTGCTCGCGACCCATGTCGACACCGCCAGCACGCTGCGCAACGACATCGCCGGCCTGCGCCGGGCGATCGACGCCGCCGGGCATCCGGCATTGCTGATGGCCGACTGTATCGCGTCGCTGGCCTGCGACCGCTTCGAGATGGACGCCTGGGGCGCCGATGTCATGGTTTCCGCCAGCCAGAAGGGGCTGATGCTGCCGCCGGGGCTGGCCTTCGTCTTTTTCAACGACCGCGCCGCCGCGGCCCGCGCGCGCCTGGCGCGGGTGTCGAGATACTGGGACTGGGCGCCGCGCGCCGCGCCGGACCGGTTCTACCGGTATTTCGGCGGCACCGCGCCCACCCATCATCTCTACGGGTTGCGCGCCGCGCTCGACCTGATCCACGCCGAGGGGATCGAGGCCGTCTGGGCCCGGCACGAGCGGCTGGCGCGCGCCATCTGGGCGGCGTCCGAGGCCTGGGGGCGGGGCGGGGCGCTCAGGCTCAACATCGCCGATCCGGCGCATCGCAGCCGCGCGGTGACGGCGCTGGCGCTCGATCCGCCCGATGCCACCCGCCTGCGCGGCTGGGTGGAAGAGCACACCGGCGTCACCCTGGGCATCGGGCTGGGCATGGAAAGCGCCGCCGATCCACAGGCCGACGGCGCCTTTCGCTTCGGCCATATGGGGCATCTGAACGCGCATATGGTGCTGGGGGCCCTGGGCGCCATCGAGGCGGGAATGCAAGCGCTGGGCATCGCGCACGGAGCCGGTGCGCTGGCCGCTGCCGCCGGGGTCGTTGCCGCTTGCTAGGGCGTGACGCGTTCAATTGGAAACGGTTCGGCGACGGGCGGATGGTTCCGATCAGGCGCGACACGCTTTAGGCGTTCGCCCTCCGACCGATGCGCGAGATCGCCAGGTTCAGGACATATCCGATGGTCAGCACCACCGGCATGCCGAAAATCGCCCAGATCACCGCGAATATCCACAGAAGATTGACCAATGCCATCACAAGTGCGGCATTGGTATAGTTGGGCGCTTCTGGCAGAACTCCGCGTTTCATGCGCCGACTCTAACGCAGAATCGGCATCTGTCAGGCAAATTCGCAGGCGATGCGGCTCAGCCGCGAGCTTCTGCCAGCGCGGCGGGCAGGGCGTCGGCGAAAACCGAAAGCTCCTGTTGTCGGCCGCAGCTGACGCGGATGCAGCGGTCTTGCGGCGCAACGAAGGGCATGCGCACAAAGACCCCGCGCGCGCCCAGCGCCTGAACCAGGCGTTTGGCCAGCGTCCCGTCGCCGCCGCAATCGACGGCGACGAAGTTGGTGGCAGAGGGCAGGGCGGTAAGGCCGTTCTGCGCGGCGATCCGGCCTATTTCGGCGCGCGCCCCGGCCGCCTCGGCCTGGACATGCGCGAGCCACGCGCCATCGAGCAGCGCCGCCAGCGCGCCCGCCTGCGCCACCCGGTTCATGCCGAAATGGTTGCGAATCTTGTCGAAGGCGCGGATCAGGTCCGCCTGTCCCAGCGCATAGCCCACCCGTGCCCCGGCCAGCCCGTAAGCCTTTGAAAAGGTGCGCATGCGGATCACGCGCGGGTCGTCGGCCGCCACCGGCGCGGCGGTGCCCTCGGGGGCGAATTCGACATAGGCCTCGTCGAGCACCATCAGGCAGCCGTCGGGCAGCGCATCGAGCGCGGCCACGATCGCCTCGCCCCGGTGCCAGCTGCCCATCGGGTTGTCGGGATTGGCGACATAGACCAGCCTGGCGTCCCTGTCGGCGGCCAGCGCCATCAGCGCCGGCAGGTCTTCGGCATCGTCGCGGTAGGGCACCTTGTGCAGGACGCCGCCAAAGCCCGCGACATGGTAGTTGAAGGTCGGATAGGCACCGTCGGAGGTGACCACCGCATCGCCCGGTTCGACCACGAGCCGCACAAGGTTGCCCAAGAGCCCGTCGATGCCTTCGCCGACCAGCACGTTTTCGGGCGCCACCCGGTGATGCGCGGCCAGCGCGGCGCGCAGATCAAAGCTGGCGGGGTCGCCGTATTTCCAGACATGCGCCAGTTCCGCCCGCATCGCCTCGATCGCCGCGGGCGAGGGTCCGAACAGGCTCTCGTTGGCGCCGAGCCGGGCCCGGAACGGTTCGCCGCGGGCGCGTTCCTGCTCTTCGGGGCCGACAAAGGGCACGCTGGCGGGCAGGCCGTCGATCAGGGCGGTATAGCGCGGCCCGCTCATGGCTCAGGCCAGCTCCGCAAGACGGCTCAGCGCGTCGCGCAGCTTGGCCTCTTCGGTCTCGCGCGCGCGCAGGTTGTCGCGGGTTTCCTCGACCACCTCGGCGGGGGCGCTTTCGGCGAATTTGGGGTTGCCGAGGCGCCTGTTCAGCCCGGATATCTCTTTTTCCAGCCTGGCCACCGCCTTTTCCAGCCGCGCCTTTTCGGTGGCCACGTCGATGAGGTCGGCCACCGGCAGGGCAAAGACGCCGCCCGCGACGGGTATGGTGATCGCGCCCTTGGGCAACGTGTCGGTGCGCGAAAGGCTCTCGACCCGCGCCAGGCGCCGGATCATCGCCTCGTTGCGCGCCCAGGCGTTTTCGCCGGCGCTGTCGAGTTCGGTCACCAGCACCGGCACCTGCAGCCCCGCCGGCACGTTCACCTGCGCCCGGGCCGAACGGACCGCCTCGATCAGCGCGATCACCCAGTTGATCTCGCGGTCGGCGTCGGGGTCGATCAGCTCGCCGCCGTATTCGGGCCAGTCGGCATGCACCAGCATCCCGTCGCGCTCGCCCAGCGTCTGCCACAGCTCTTCGGTGATAAACGGCATGATCGGGTGCAGCAGAATGAGGCACTGGTCGATGACCCAGGCCATGGTTTCGCGGGTCTCGGCCCGCTCGGTTTCGGTCCCGTCCATCAAAAGCGGCTTGGAAAACTCGACATACCAGTCGCAGACCTTGCCCCAGACAAAGGCATAGAGCGCGCCGGCCGCGTCGTTGAAGCGGAATTCGGCAAGCGACAGATCGACGATCTCGCGAATCTTGGCAGTTTCGCCGACAATCCAGCGGTTTACGGTGATTTCCGGTTGCGGTATTTCGCCGGCCGAGCCGGTTGCACCATGCATTTCGGCGAAACGCGCGGCATTCCACAGCTTGGTGCCGAAATTCCGATACCCGGCAATGCGTTGCGTCGATAATTTCAGGTCGCGCCCCATCGCCGCCATCGCCGTCAGGGTAAAGCGCACCGCATCGGCGCCGTATTCGTCGATCAGCTCCAGCGGGTCGAGCACGTTGCCCAATGACTTC
>CAZNMK010000132.1:6411-7422 GCA_964574045.1 uncultured Roseovarius sp.
GAGGGCATGAACATAGACATGATCGAACGGGCGCTGGCCGACGACGGCGTACTGCATCATCATCATTCGCGCGACCCAGAAAAAGATGATGTCGAAGCCGGTGATCAACACGCTGGTGGGAAAGTATTTTTTCAGCTCCGGCGTGTCCTCGGGCCAGCCCAGCGTGCCGATGGGCCAGAGGCCGGAGGAAAACCAGGTGTCGAGCACGTCGGGGTCGCGCCAAATGTATTCGGCTTCCGGATCTGAAAATACTGCATCGTCATTGCTGCTAGGCGGTTCCTGTAGAACGACGATTTTGTCGTTTGAGTAGTTCGACTTTGCCCACTCAATGGCTTGCTGCTCTGAAGCGCAACAAATCATGTCTCTTGTGCTTTTCAGATTCTCGTAACCACCTTCGTCTTTCGCGCGACGACCATACCACACCGGGATCTGATGCCCCCACCACAGCTGGCGGGAGATGCACCAGGGCTCGATGTTTTCCAGCCAGTGGAAATACACCTTGCGGTCGGATTCCGGCATGATCGTGGTTTCGCCGCTGCGCACCGCGTCGATGGCCGGCCCGACGATCCGGGCGGTGTCGACGAACCACTGATCGGTCAGCATGGGTTCGATTACGACTTTTGAGCGATCGCCAAACGGCTGCATGATCGGCTTTTTATCCACAAGCGGGATCAGATGAGGCCCCGGATCGGTGTCCGGGGAGGGGTTATCCACAGATCCGCCCCGGGCTTGATTCGGGGCCTCCACCATCACCGCCAAACCTTCACGGGTGATCTGCTCGACCACCCTTTCGCGCGCCTCGAACCGGTCCAGCCCGCGCAGATCGTCGGGCACGAGGTTGAGCGCATCGACCTCTTCGACCGTGAAATCGGCGCCTTCGGCGATTTCCCGCGCGCGTTTCGCGCATGTGGCGTAATCCGCACCGTCGCCGCGCATATGCGCGCGCGTGTCCATCAGCCGGTACATCGGGATGTCGTTGCGCCCGGCGACGGCGTAGTCGTTGAAATCGTG
>CAZNMK010000133.1:0-7401 GCA_964574045.1 uncultured Roseovarius sp.
GGAAAAGCTACGTGTATCACATAGTGGGATTGCCCTGACCCGTATATCATGGGTCACGTCGTCGTGGCGCGAGTACGACTCTGTCTTCGGTCTATTTGACCGCCCGGCAAAACTGTGGCCTTTATCGAGAGAAACGTTTGAAGAGCGAGGCAGCCAGTGATCTTCTTGAGTTATGTCCGTGAGGACCGATCCCGTGTCGAGCCGTTCTATGAACTTCTCGACGCTCACAGTTTAGATCCTTGGATGGACTGCAAGAGAATCCTTAGCGGTCAGAATTGGGACTACGAAATCGCGACCGCGCTCGAACGGTCGGAGATCATCGTCGTGTTCGTTTCCGAAAACTCGGTGGACAAAAGGGGTTACGCCCAAAAAGAGATTGCCTTCGCACTTGAGAAATCAAAGGAAAAGCTAGCCAGTGACATCTATCTAATCCCGGTTCAGCTTGACCCGGTAAATTTCCCGCCGTCGCTGAAGAATATTCAGTTTCTTCAAATAGAGGGTAAGAGCCAATCTGAAGTCGAGAATGAGTTGCTTCGCTCAATTGAGGCGGCGCAGAAAAGGACGAAAGAAAAAATCACCGAGGCGCAGTCCAAGGCCGAGGTGCGATGGCACTTGGAAGAAGCAAAGAGTACCTACAACGGCATTCCGGGCTACTCAACGAACATCCAAAGAATTGAAATATCGTCAACTAAATACGCTCACGTTAGGGACATCACAGATCACATCAATGGGACGCTGGCCGGATACTCAATGTCGTCGAGAGGTTCTGCCCTTACTCCTATGCCATCGGCCTATAACCTCATGCAAAACAAGTGGCAGCGCACGGACACTTTTGATGCCATCTTCCAGTCTGCGCAGATTATTGAGAGGGTGATTTCCATTGATTACAGTCTGCATTGGTACAGCGCTGGGGCAGTACATCCGGTACATGCTCCCAAGACGTTTAACTATCTCTTGGAGCCTGTCGTGCATCTCGCAAAGTTTCGGGAGTTGTTCCGTGATGAGTCGGCCCTTGGTACAGTTCAAAGAGAGGTTCGAGACATGCTTGCGTCAGAACTCAATCCATCAGGTGCAGGGCTGGCGGACACCAACTGGATTCAGGACGGGACCAAGGATTGGGATGATTTCTCGAACTTCACGTTCACTGATGGTGGCCTCATAATTAACTTCGCATCTTATCAGGTTGCCGCGTACGCCGCAGGTATGCCGAAGGCGAAAGTCCCATACAAAAGCATTGTCGAGTATCTTGAAGACCATGTTCTTCACGCGCTTGGCTTGTATCGGCCAATGCCCTGAAAGCAAGTTCCAACGCTATAAGAGTTTTGATTGACCTTGATTAAATCGGGTTGCGATCAGATTTGCTTCGCAGTATCCAGTTCAGCTGAATGACCGCTCCCCACCCTCCATGACGGTTGTACCACTGGATGCGGGGTTCACGCCGAGCGTCCGCAAAAGGGCTGGCATCCGGCGGCTGCGCCCACGGCACCTGGGGTTGGGCCGTCCGTCCGCAAACGCCTCAAAGCCCGCCCGCCCCGGACGCGATCCAGCGCCTGTTCACCCTGACGCGAGGGTCCGGCTCGGGGGCCGGGGCGGGCGGGATCAGGCGTGACGGCGTGGTCATCCGTTGACGAGCCGCTCCGGCGACGTCGGCACGGCTGATCTCGATCGGAAAGAACCCCGAGGCCACGAAACCCCTCACAGCATGCTCGGCACCACCTGGTCGGGGGGGCGGTGGCCGTCCTGGTAGGTCTTGATGTTGAGGAGCACCTTCTCGCCCATCTCCATGCGCCCCTCATGGGTGGCCGAACCCATATGCGGCAGGAGCACCACGTTCTTGAGCGCCCTGAGCCGCGGGTTGATCTCGGCGCCGCGCTCGAACACGTCGAGGCCCGCGCCCGCGATCTCGCCCGCGCGCAGCATCCGCGTCAGCGCGTTCTCGTCGATCACCTCGCCGCGCGAGGTGTTCACGATCACCGCGTCGCGCTTCATCAGCTTCAGCCGCCGGGCGTTCATCAGATGGAATGTCGAGGGCGTGTGCGGGCAGTTGATGCTGATCACGTCCATCCGCGCCACCATCTGATCGAGGCTTTCCCAATAGCGCGCGCCGAGCTCGTCCTCTGTCTCGGCACGCAGGCGGTGACGGTTGTGATAGTGGATCTGCATGCCGAACGCCGCCGCGCGCCGCGCCACCGCCTGGCCGATGCGGCCCATGCCGAGGATGCCCAGCCGGCGCCCGGCGACGCGCCCGCCGAGAAACGCCGTCGGCGCCCAGCCGTGCCAGTCGCCCGCCTGCATCACCGCCAGCCCCTCGGGGATGCGCCTGAGAACGGCGAGTATCAGCGCCATGGTCATGTCGGCGGTATCGTCGGTCAGCACGCCCGGCGTGTTCGACACCAGGATGCCGCGCTGGCGGGCGGTGTGCACGTCGATATGGTCGACCCCGGCGCCGTAATTGGCGATGAGCTTGAGCTTTTCGCCCGCCTGCGCAATCAGCCCCGCGTCTATGCGGTCGGTGATGGTCGGCACCAGCACGTCGGCCGTCTTCATCGCCTCGGCCAGTTCCTCGCGCGTCATCGGGGTATCGTCCTCGCGCAGGCGGGTGTCGAACAGTTCGGCCATCCGGCGCTCGACCGCCTCGGGCAGGCGTCGCGTTACGACAACACTCAGGCGGTCAGATGGCATGAAGCGTCTCCTTCGGCTTTCAAAGCTTGCGAGTTGCTGCCAGACTGACGCAGGACGCACCGGGGCACAAGAACCCCTTGAACATCGACGAGCAGGATTATCAGCATGCCGGTCGGATTGGCCCGCTCCGTGACCGCCCTAGTGGTTGCCGCCTGCCTGTGCGCCGCCGGCGCGCAGGCCGGGGCGGGCGAGCGCGGGCCGGTCACCAACCTGCCGCTGCCGCGCTTCGTGTCGATGAAGACGAGCGAGGCCAATGTCCGCCGCGGCCCCAGCCTGACCCACCGCATCGACTGGATATTCAAGCGCGAGGACATGCCGCTCGAGATCACCGCCGAATACGGTCACTGGCGGCGGGTGCGCGACCGCGACGGCGCCGGCGGCTGGGTGCATTATTCGCTGCTCTCGGGGGTGCGCACCGTCCTGGTGGAAAAGGACATGACCGAACTGCACGCCCGCCCCGACCCGGCCGCGCCGGTGGTGGCCCGGCTCGAGCTGGGCGTCGTCGCCCGCCTGAGGGCCTGCGAGGCGCAGTGGTGCCGGCTGGACGCCGGCGGCCATGCCGGCTGGGCGCCGAGGTCGCAGCTCTGGGGCGTGGGGTCCGACGAAACCGTCGACTGACGGGGTGCGAATCTTGCCATTCCGCTCTTGAACCGCCGCGGCGACCGGAGTAATTAGCGCCGCACTGCTGGGGTGTAGCCAAGTGGTAAGGCAGCGGTTTTTGGTACCGTGTACCGTAGGTTCGAATCCTACCACCCCAGCCAGCACAGCCAATATACCGGTATCGCTGTATAATTTTCGAAATTGATGCGTGGCTCCCGACCCTTTCCGAGGGGCCGATATTCCCCAGACCGCGAGTATCTCGTGATTTCCGCCGGATCTGCCGAAGATCCGGAATCGGCAGTTCCGTGGCGGCGGTTTGCCAGATCAGGCATCGTGAACCACCGCATCGGCGGGGCCTCTCGAACGCCGATTACCCCCCGGTACTGGGCCCCTTCCTGCATGCCGGGTCACGATCTGGCCCCCTCAGGCTCTCCCGCGAGAGGTTCAGGAAGCGAGCGAGCGATGCAACGCTTCCGGCGAATGCGAACTCTGCAGGATTTCGTCGCGATGCACTTGTCTGTCTTGGGTCGTTTCAACCAGCGCCGCAGCCTCTGCCGTCGCGGTATCTTCAAGCAGAACAGAACCGCCGCTGTTGCCGGGCGGCGCAATCCCGGCATCGCAGGAGGGACAAGGTCTCTGTCCATTCGTGGACGAGCTCGAACTCGTCCGGCGACACCTTGCCGAACGCCGTTGCATTGCGGAAAATTTGGTAGTAATCGTTTACTATCTATATGGATCAATCGGGAAGCTACCGGGAAACCAGCGACCGCGCATCGACAGGAAATCGTGGGAATGATTCTTCAGTTATCGTCCGAACCGGGCGAAGGCGGTTTGCCATACCCCTTTGCCGTTGCGGCTGCGCCAGCCGGACTGCCGAGAACCCGCAAACGAACCCGAGGCGCCATGGACGGGCATCGACACCAAGCAGGAAGGAGAGCATCGCGATGCTTGACACCAACCGCGGAAAGGCGCCGCGCCTTGCAGCCAGGAACGGTTCACGGATGCGGCGGGAAGACCGGCGCAATCCGGCGCGGTCCCCGCGCCGGGAACCGCTCTGCCCCCTGCCGCAGCTCATCAAGGTGGTGCTGCTTGCCACCGCCATCCTGATCGCGCTCTGCGTCAGGAGCGATGCGCAACAGACTCTGAGCGCGGCCGAAATCCGCGAAGAGATCGTCGGCCGCGACCTTCGGGGCAGAAAGGGCATCATGTCGGTTTCGTTGCGCTATGCCGGCGACGGAACCGTGGCCATGCGCTCGCCGCTCGGCACCGGTAGCGGCCACTGGACGGTTACGGGCGGCCGGCTCTGCGTCAGGATGGAAACCGGACCGAAGCAGGCGGAAGAGTGCCTGACAATCGCGCGCCAGCCGGACGGCACCTATCGCGCCTCGAACGGTTTGCGGCTGAGCCCGGCGAAATGACCTCTTCGCTGCCGCACGGCCCGGGCGGCATTGTTCCCGGGACCGGCGATCAGGACTTCTCGCCGATCGATCGACCGGCCGGGCCGTCCTCCCGGTCCGGCCCGGCGCGGGGTGCGTGCTCGCAGATGGCGGCCTCGAGATGCGCGGCGATGCGTTCGGCGCGGCTCATGAGATAGTCCGCCGCCACCCGGGTCGGCGCCGTCTCGTCGAGGGTTGCGCGGAACAGTTCGAGCCACCGTTCGAAATCCCGTGCCTGAAGATCGGAAAGGTTGCGGTGCACCGCGACAAGGTCGCCCGTATACCCCTCGGTATGCAGCGCCACTGCCGACCAGAACGCCGTCATCCTCTCGACCTGACCTTCGCCGCCGCATCCGGCGTGGGCGCCGCAGACCTGTCCGAGTTGCCGGTCGGCGGCGACGCGCGCCGCGAAAAGCCTGACCATGCGCGCGATGTAATCCTCGCTCAGCCCCATGATCTCGGCGGCCTGCCGCATCTGCGCGCGTTTGCGGGCAGACGAGATGACTTGGAGTCCGAAACGGTCGGTCATGTCGCGCATCCCTTGCGGCCCGTGCCGGCCGGGCTATTGGCCCGGCGGCGCTGACGACCCCGTCATCAACGCCGCCGTGCCCCCGCGATCCGCAGAGATAATGGGGGGTATCCCGGCGCCCGCGGTTTCCGCTTATTCGGTCAGCATCGGAAAGCGATCGGTCGCATAGCGAGCGTGACAGGCGGTGCAGGCCTCGATCATTCTACCGAATTCGACATGCTGCGCCTCACGGTCGCGATCGCGTCCCGCTTGTGCGAGATCGGCCGAAAGCGAATGAAAGGCGCGGTCTTGCGCAACGAAATCCTCGGGCACGGCGGCCATCAGATCCTGCTTGTCTTGGGGCGTCATCGCCTGCTGGAGGATGAAGCTGTCGTGTATCTGCTGGGCCAGGTTTGCCACGCGCGCGTCGTCGCCGGCGATCAGCGCCGAGAGTATATCCCTGCTCGCCTGCTCGATCGACAGCATCTCCTTGCGCAGCAGGTCGCGCAGCTTGGGCGTCAGGTCGGGGGAGACCGGGCCCGCCTCCTGCGCGGTTGCCGCGAACCCGAACGCCAGCCCGAACGCCACTGCCAGCGTAGCGGGCACGAGCCGGATCGTCTTTTCAAACTTGCTGCGCTCGATCATCTGGATTCTCCTTTCTCCCGTTCCATCTGCGGGATCGGGGATCGTTGGTTCCCCGACTTCGAGGCGAAATCCGCGGGTTCCCGGATCGCCACGCCGGCGATGATGCCCCAGACGAGCACCCGCAGGCTCATCGCCCAGACCGTCCGCATCTCGAAGGCGCCGCCCAAGGCGACATGAACGCCGAATGCGATCATCACCAGCGCCGTGGCGACAAGGATCGCGATCGTCAGCCGTACCGCAAAGCGCCGCCGCAGGACGAGGCCGATCCCGGCCGCGACATAGGCAAAGCCCGCAAGGAAGTTGAACCACAAGACAAAGGGCACCGCGTCGCCGACCGCCGCGCGCGCCTCTGCCCCGCCAAAGAGCGCGCGACCGCCGGCGAAGATCGTCAGCAGACCGAACAGGACGGCCACGACCCCCGCTGCCGCGATATCCAAGCGCCTGTTGCGCATTGCTCTTTCCTTTCGCTCCGCAGTCATCCAGGTACGGGCCGGGTCCTATCTCTGGAACACGTAAGTCCCCGGCGCGTCCTCCAGCACCGGTTCGTCGTCGCGCCCCATCCGCGGGGGCGCGACCGGCGCGCCCGCGCGCTCGCCCAGCCATTCGGCCCATGCCGGCCACCACGAGCCCTCGTGCTCGGGCGTCTCCCCGAGCCAGGTGTCGGGGTCCAGGTGCAGATGCTCGGCCTTGTGGCTGCGCACCCGGTAGTGACGGCGCGGATGGCCGGGCTCCGACACGATGCCGCCATTGTGCCCGCCGCTGGTCAGGGCGAAGGTCACGTCGGTATCGCTCAGCATGTCGATCTTGAAGGCCGAGCGCCACGGCGCGACGTGATCCTTTTCGGTGCCCACGGCGAAGATCGGCACGCGGATGTCCGCGACGTGCACCGGGCGGCCCGCGACCGTCAGCCGGCCCTCGGCCAAGTCGTTGTCGAGATAGAGCTTGCGCAGATATTCCGAGTGCATCCGGTAGGGCATCCGCGTCGCATCGGCGTTCCAGGCCATCAGGTCGATCATCGGTTCGCGCTCGCCCATCAGGTAGCTGCGCACCATCCGCGACCAGATCAGGTCGTTCGAGCGCAGCATCTGAAAGGCGCCAGCCATCTGCGTCGTGTCGAGATAGCCCTGCCACCACATCACGCTGTCGAGGAACGCAAGCTGGCTTTCGTTAATGAAGAGCGCAAGCTCGCCCGGCTCGGTGAAATCGACCTGGCTCGCGAGCAGCGAAAGCGACGCCAGCCGGTCGTCGCCGTCGCGGGCCATTGCCGCCGCCGCGATCGACAGGAGCGTACCGCCGAGGCAGTAGCCCACCGCCTGCACTTTTCGCTCCGGTACGATCCAGCCGATCGCGTCGAGAGCCGCCATCACCCCCAGCCGGCGGTAGTCGTCAAGCGTGAGGTCGCGGTCGTCCTCGTCGGGGTTCTTCCACGAGATCATGAAGACGGTGTGGCCCTGTTCGACCAGGTAGCGGACCATCGAGTTCTGCGGCGAGAGATCGAGAATGTAGTACTTCATGATCCAGGCCGGGACG
>CAZNMK010000134.1:0-1666 GCA_964574045.1 uncultured Roseovarius sp.
CGCTTCTACCGCCATTCCGGGGTCGATCCGCTGGCGCTGATGCGCGCGGCGGTGCAGGCGGCGAGGCAAGGCCGCGTCGTTTCCGGCGGTTCGACGCTCAGCATGCAGGTGGCGCGGCTCATCGAGGACAGCGGCACCGGCCGCTGGGCCGGCAAGCTGCGGCAGATGCGGGTGGCGCTGGCGCTGGAACGGCGGCTGGACAAGACGCGCATCCTCGGCCTCTACCTGTCGCGTGCGCCCTTTGGCGGCAACCTCGAAGGGGTGCGGGCGGCGACGCTGGCGTGGTTCGGCAAGGAACCCGCGCGCCTGACCGCGGCCGAGGCGGCGCTTCTGGTGGCGCTGCCGCAATCGCCCGAGGCCCGCCGGCCCGACCGCGCGCCGCAGGCTGCCCGCGCCGCCCGCGACCGGGTGCTGGCGCGGATGGCGGGTGCCGGCGTGCTGAGCGCGGAAGAAGCCGCCGCCGCGCGCACCGAGCCGGTGCCGGCGGCGCGCCGACCCTTCCCGGCGCTGGCGCCGCACCTGACCGACCTCGCCCGCCGGCAGGAGCCGCTTGCGCCGGTCCACCGGTTGACGCTCGAGCGCGACCTGCAAGAAAGCCTCGAGGCGCTGGCGCGCGGCCGCCTGCGCGACCTGCCCGGCGAGGTATCGGTCGCCATCGTCGTGGCCGATCGCCGCAGCGGCGAAATCCTCGCCTCGGTGGGGTCGGCCGGCTACGGCGCCGGCGAAGGGCGGCAGGGTTACGTCGACATGACCCGCGCGGTGCGCTCGCCCGGCTCGACGCTCAAGCCGCTGATCTACGCGCTTGCCTTCGACCGCGGGCTTGCCCATCCGCGGACGCTGATCCGGGATCGGCCGGTCGCGTTCGGCTCTTACGCGCCGCGCAACTTCGACGGTGCCTGGCGGGGCGAATTGCCGGTGGCCGAGGCGCTGCGGCTGTCGCTCAACATCCCGGCGGTGCTGCTGCTGGACGAGATCGGGCCGGCGCCTCTCATGGACGCGATGCGCCGCGCCGGGGTCGAGGCGCGTCTGCCTGGCGACCAGCCGGGGCTGGCGGTGGCGCTGGGCGGGGTCGGGGTGACGCTGACCGACCTGGTGCAGCTCTACGCGATGCTGGCGGGTGGCGGCATCGCGCGGCCGCTGCATTGGCGGGTCGGTGAGGCGGACCGGACATCCGGGCCCCGTATCCTCGGCCGCGCGGCGGCCTGGCAGGTCGCGGATATCCTGGCCGGCCTGGCCCCGCCGCCGGGAGCCCCGCGCGGGCGGATCGCCTACAAGACCGGCACTTCCTACGGCTACCGCGATGCCTGGGCGCTGGGTTTCGACGGCGCCCATGTCGCCGGGGTCTGGATCGGGCGCGCCGACGGCACGCCGGTGCCGGGCGCGTTCGGCGGCGAGCTGGCCGCGCCGATCCTGTTCGAGGCGTTCCAGCGCCTGAAACCGGCCGCCGATCCGCTGCCCGCCCCGCCGCCCGAAACGCTGACCCTGTCCACCGCCGAACTGCCGCAGCCCCTGCGCCGCTTTGCCGGGCGCGAGGCGGTGTTCGCTGCTGCCGAGGACGCGCCCAAGCTGGTGTTTCCGCCCGCGGGCGCGCGGCTGCCGGCCGAGGGGGGTGCGCTGCCGGTCAAGCTCAGCGACGGCACGCCGCCCTTTACCTGGATGGCCGACG
>CAZNMK010000134.1:1766-7386 GCA_964574045.1 uncultured Roseovarius sp.
GCGCTGCCGGTCAAGCTCAGCGACGGCACGCCGCCCTTTACCTGGATGGCCGACGGCGCCCCGGTGCTGACCGGGGTACGCCGCCGCGAGGCGGTCATCGAGGGGCTCTCGCGCGGCTATTCCACCCTGTCGGTGATCGACGCCGAGGGACGCGCCGACAGGGTGACGGTGTGGATCGACTGAGCAAGGGCGGCCGGTTGTAGCGACCTGGGACGATTGCCCGAAGATTCCGGAACGGGCCGAGGGCGGCGTCCGCCCGAGATGGGCACTGCCCGGCGGTTCCCGCCGGGCGGAAGGAACGGATAAGACCAGATTGCGCCGCTGCTAAGGCCAGACTAGGCTGTGGTCATGGCCATCCCCGTCGAAACCTTCTTTCTCGATCCCGAGGCGCAGGGCACGCTGCAGGCCCAGATACGGCAGACGATCGCCGAGGGCATCCTCTCGGGGCGGCTGCGCAAGGGCGAAAGGCTGCCCTCGTCGCGGCGACTGGCGCGCCACCTGGGCGTCAGCCGCATCACCGTGACGCTGGCCTATACCGACCTGCAGGCCTCCGATTACCTGGAGGCGCGCGACCGCTCGGGCTATTTCGTCTCGCGCAACGCGCCAGAGCCGCCGCGCCTGGCCGCGCGCCACCCCGGGGACGACCGCATCGACTGGTCGCGCGCGCTGGGGCGCAGGTTCACCGAGGCGGCGACGCCCGAGAAACCGCGCGACTGGTCGCGCTACCCCTATCCCTTCATCTACGGGCAGAGCGACGCCACGCTCTTTGACCACGCCAACTGGCGGCATTGCGCGCTCAGGGCGCTGGGTCAGCGCGATTTCCCGACCCTGACCGCCGATCTCTACGATCAGGACGATCCCAGGCTGGTCGAATTCATCGCCCGCCATACCCTGCCCCGGCGCGGTATCCTCGCCCGGCCCGAAGAAATCCTCGTCACCATGGGGGCGCAGAACGCGCTGTGGCTGACGGCGCAGGTGCTGCTGACCCAGCGCCGTACCGCCGTGGCCGAGGAACCCTGCTATCACGCCCTGCGCGACATCCTGCGGCAGACGCGCTGCCATGTGGCACCCGTGCCGGTCGACCGCGACGGGCTGCCGCCCGAGGCGTTGCCGGATACCGGCGATGTCATATTCACCACGCCGAGCCACCAGTCGCCGACCAACGCCACCATGCCGCTGGCGCGGCGGCGCGCGCTGCTGGGCCGGGCGCGGGAAATGGAGGCGCTGATCGTCGAGGACGATTACGAGTTCGAGATGGCGTTCCTGCGGCCGCCGCTGCCGGCGCTGAAATCGCTCGACCGCGATGGGCGGGTGATCTATGTCGGCAGTTTTTCCAAATCGGTGTTTCCGGGGCTGCGGCTCGGTTATCTGGTCGGCCCCGAGCCGTTCATCCGCGAGGCGCGGGCGCTCAGGCTCAGCATCTACCGCCACCCGCCGGGGCATCTGCAACGCACCGCCGCCTATTTCCTCGGCCTTGGCCATTACGACAGTCTGATCCGGCGGATGGGGCAGGTGCTGGCCGACCGCCGCCGGGCGATGGAGGCCGCGCTCGCCGAACACGGGCTGGGGGTCGAGGGGCGCGGCGTCTTCGGCGGCAGTTCGATCTGGATGCGGGCGAAGGCAGGGGTGGATACCGGGGAGCTGGACGCGCGGCTGCGCGCGCGCGGGGTGCTGATCGAGCCGGGCCGGCCGTTCTTTCACGCCGCCCAGGCGCCGCGCAACTATTACCGGCTGGCCTATTCCTCGATCCCGGCCGGGCGCATCGGCGACGGTATCGCGATTTTGGCCGGGGAACTGCGCGCATTGGCGTGAGGGCGCCGGTCTGGCCCTAATCCGGCATGCGAACTGGCCCTAGAACACCCCCGGCCGCTGCCGTAGTTTCGCGCCAGTCCGCGCCCATGCGGGCCGGGACCGGGAGACGCGCCATGAAAATGACCACCGAGGAAGCCTTTGTCAAAACCCTGCAGATGCACGGCATCATTGATGTCTTCGGCATCATCGGTTCGGCCTTCATGCCGATTTCGGACCTGTTTCCGAAGGCCGGCATCCGGTTCTGGGACTGCGCGCACGAGGGCTCGGGCGGGATGATGGCCGACGGCTATACCCGCGCCAGCGGCCGCATGTCGATGATGATCGCCCAGAACGGCCCCGGCATCACCAACTTCGTCACCGCCGTGAAAACCGCCTACTGGAACCACACGCCGCTCCTGCTGGTGACGCCGCAGGCCGCCAACAGGACCATCGGTCAGGGCGGGTTCCAGGAGGTCGAGCAGATGCGGCTGTTTCAGGACATGGTCGCCTATCAGGAAGAGGTGCGCGACCCCGCCCGCATCGCCGAGGTGCTGAACCGGGTGATCCTGCAGGCCCGGCGCGCCAGCGCGCCGGCGCAGATCAACGTGCCGCGCGACTACTGGACCCAGGTGATCGACATCGAGCTGCCCGCCGTGGTCGAGTTCGAGCGCCCGGCGGGCGGCGAGGCGGCGATCGCCGAGGCGGCCGACCTGCTGGCAAGGGCCGAATTCCCGGTGATCCTGAACGGCGCCGGCGTGGTGCTGGCGGGCGCGATCCCGGCCACCACGGCGTTGGCGGAGCGGCTGGAGGCACCCGTTTGCGTGGGCTACCAGCACAACGACGCCTTTGCGGGCTCGCACCCGCTCTATGCCGGGCCGCTGGGCTATAACGGCTCGAAAGCGGCGATGGAGCTGATCGCGCGGGCGGACGTGGTTCTGGCTCTCGGCACGCGGCTCAACCCGTTCTCGACCCTGCCGGGCTATGGCATCGACTACTGGCCGGGCAAGGCCGCGATCATTCAGGTCGACCTCAACCCAGACCGCATCGGGCTGACCAAGCGCGTCAGCGTCGGCATTGTCGGCGATGCCGGCAAGGTGGCCAGTGCGATCCTGGCGCGCCTGCCCGAGGGTGCCGGCGACAACGGCCGCGACGAGCGCCGGGCGCTGATCGCGCAGACGAAATCGGCCTGGGCGCAGCAGCTCGCCTCGATGGATCACGAGGACGACGACCCCGGCACCAGCTGGAACGCGCGCGCCCGCGACGCGAGACCCGACTGGATGAGCCCCCGCATGGCCTGGCGCGCCATTCAGGCGGCGCTGCCCCGCGACGCGATCATCTCGTCCGACATCGGCAACAACTGCGCCATCGGCAACGCCTATCCCAGTTTCGAGGCGGGGCGAAAATACCTGGCGCCGGGCCTTTTCGGTCCCTGCGGCTATGGCCTGCCCGCGATCGTCGGCGCCAAGATCGCCTGCCCCGACACGCCGGTGGTGGGATTCTCGGGCGACGGCGCCTTCGGCATCGCGGTCAACGAGCTGACGGCGATCGGGCGCCCGGAATGGCCGGCGATCACCCAGATCGTCTTTCGCAACTACCAGTGGGGCGCGGAAAAGCGCAACTCGACGCTGTGGTACGACGACAATTTCGTCGGCACCGAGCTTGACGAGGGCGTGAGCTACGCTGGCATCGCCCGCGCCTGCGGGCTCAAGGGCGTGGTCGCGCGCTCGATGGAGGAACTGACCGCCGCGCTCGACCAGGCCATCAAGGACCAGAAGGCCGGCAAGACGACGCTGATCGAGGCGATGATCAACCAGGAACTGGGCGAACCGTTTCGCCGCGACGCGATGAAAAAGCCGGTCGAGGTGGCGGGCATCGACCCCGCCGACATGCGCGACCGGGCGGTCTGACGCGGTGGCGCGGGCGGCCGCAGGCGACGGCATCCTCGCGATCAATGCCGGGTCGTCCTCGGTCAAGGCGGCGGTGTTCGGACCCGACCTGACCGAACGTATCCGCTTGCTGGCCGAGGGCATCGGCGGCACCGGGCGGCTGCGCGTCGGGGCCGGGGAAAGCGCCGCGCGTTTCGACAGCCACGACGCCGCGCTGCGTGCGGTCCTGGCGGCGCTCGATGCGCGCGGTTTCGGGCTGGATACAATGCGCGCGGCGGCCCACCGGGTGGTGCATGGCGGCGCCGAACTGATCCGCCCGGTGCCGGTCGATGCCGAAACCCGCGCCGCCATCGCCCGCTGCACGCCGCTGGCGCCGCTGCACACCCCCCACAACCTGGCGGCCATCGACGCGCTGGCGGAACTGGCGCCGGGGTTGCCGCAGGTGGCGGCGTTCGACACCGCCTTTCACGCCGCCAACCCCGAGGTCGCCACCCGCTATGCCGTGCCCGGCCGGATCGCGGCGCGCGGCATCCGCCGCTACGGCTTTCACGGGCTGTCCTACGCGGCGCTGGTCGAGGCTCTGCCGGGCATTGCGGGGCAGGCATTGCCCCGCCGGCTGCTGGCCTTTCACCTCGGGCACGGCGCATCCGCCTGCGCCATCCGCGACGGGCGCTCGGTGGCCACGACGATGGGGTATTCGCCGCTCGAGGGGCTGACGATGAGCACCCGTTCGGGCGGCATCGACGCGGCCGCGGTGCTGCGGCTGGCCGCCGAGGACGGCATCGGGGCGACGTTCGACATGCTGATCCGCGAAAGCGGGCTCAGGGGTCTGTCGGGCGGCACGGCCGACATGCGCGCGCTCCTGGCCGATGACAGCCCGGCGGCGCGGTTCGCGGTCGAGCATTTCTGCTATTGGGCGGTGCGGCATGCGGGTTCGCTCGTCGCGGCGATGGGCGGGGTCGACGCCATCGCCTTTACCGGCGGTATCGGCGAGAACGCCGCGCCCGTCAGGGCGCGGATCGTGGCCGGGCTGGGCTGGCTCGGCGCGCGGCTCGACGAGGCCGCCAACGCCAGGGGCGCGGCGCGGCTGCACGGCGCGGGGTCGGCTGTCGGCTGCTGGATCGTGCCCGCCGCCGAGGAACGCCGCATCGCCTCCGAGGCACTGGGCCTGCTGCCCGCGGACTGAGGCAGGAACAGGAAGATCGACCCGGAAACGGGCAATCCGCGAAATCGGGTTGCAGCAATTGCGAAGAAACCGGAAAACTGTCGCGGGACGAAATCAACTGTCCTAACGTGGCGCCCGACAAGGAACTTGACGTTGATGAAACACGCCGAGCCGCGCATCGACACCTCGCCCGGGGTCTCCGACGAGGTGCGCAAGACCACCTGCTACATGTGTGCCTGCCGCTGCGGCATCAACGTGCACATGAAGGCCGGAAAGGTGGCCTATATCGAGGGCAACCGCGACCATCCGGTCAATCGCGGCGTGCTGTGCGCCAAGGGCAGCGCCGGGATCATGCAGGTGAACGCGCCCTCGCGCCTGCGCGCGCCGCTCAGGCGCGTCGGTCCCCGCGGGTCGGGCCAGTTCGAGGAAATCGGCTGGGAAGAGGCGCTGCGGACAGCCGCCGACTGGCTGGCCCGCATCCGCAAGGACGATCCCAGGCGGCTGGCCTTTTTCACCGGCCGCGACCAGAGCCAGTCGTTCACCAGCTTCTGGGCGCAGAACTACGGCACCCCCAACTATGCCGCGCATGGCGGGTTCTGCTCGGTCAACATGGCGGCGGCGGGGATCTACACCATGGGCGGGGCGTTCTGGGAATTCGGCCAGCCCGACTGGGAACGCACGCGCCTTCTGATGCTCTTCGGCGTCGCCGAGGACCACGACAGCAACCCCATCAAGATGGGGATCGCGCGGCTCAAGGAACGCGGCGCGCGGATCATCG
>CAZNMK010000135.1:0-6991 GCA_964574045.1 uncultured Roseovarius sp.
CCTAGTGCGAAGCCCGAAGGATCAGGCCCCGCCCTCCCCTGCGACAGGTTCCACAACCGGTTCGGGCGCCTCTCCGCCATTGGGCACCAGATCGTCGGGATCGACCCAGCCCAGCATCACGCGGGCGGTCATCACCATGTTCTGCGCCTCTTCAAGCGAGACGTCGAAGGACTCCAGGATACCGTCGTCCTTGACCCGCTCGCCATCGACCGTGGTCCAGCCGCCGGCCAGTTCCCAGTCGGCGCAGGTGGCGAAATCCTCCAGCGTCTTGACGCCGTCCTCGGTCAGCGCCTTGACCATCTGGGGTGTCAGCCCCTCGAAATCAATAAGGCTCTGCTCGGCGCCCAGCGCGCGGGCCTCGTCGAGCGCCGCGCGCGCCTGCGCATCAAGCACATCGCGCGCCCGCGCCTGCAGCTCCTGGGCAGTGTCCTCGTCGATGCCGTCGATCGTCAACAGCTCGTCCTGCTCGACATAGGCCACCTCCTCGAGGTTGGTGAAGCCTTCAGACACCAGGAGCTGGGCAAAGAACTCATCGAGATCGAGCGTGGTCATGAAGAGGTTGGTGCGCTCCTCGAACTCCTTCTGCCGGCGCTCGCTGTCCTCGGCCTCGGTCATGATGTCGATGTCGAGCCCGGTGAGCTGGCTCGCCAGCCGCACGTTCTGCCCGCGCCGGCCGATGGCGAGGCTGAGCTGCTCCTCGGGCACCACCACCTCGATGCGCTCGGCATCCTCGTCGAGCACCACCTTGCTGACCTCCGCGGGCTGCAGCGCGTTGACCAGAAAGGTCGGCTGATCCTCGTTCCACGGGATGATGTCGATCTTTTCGCCCTGCAGCTCGTTCACCACCGCCTGCACGCGGCTGCCGCGCATGCCGACGCAGGCACCGACCGGGTCGATCGAGTTGTCGTAGCTGATCACCGCGATCTTGGCGCGGCTGCCGGGGTCGCGCGCCACCGCCTTGATCTCGATGATGCCGTCATAGATTTCCGGCACCTCCATCTTGAAGAGCTCGGCCATGAATTCCGGCGCGGTGCGGGAAAGGAAGATCTGCGGGCCCCGGGTCTCGCGGCGCACGTCCTTGATATAGGCGCGGATGCGGTCGCCGTTGCGATAGCTTTCGCGGCCGATCTTGTCGTTGCGGCGCAGGATCGCCTCGCCGCGGCCGACATCGACGATGATGTTGCCATATTCCTCGCGCTTGACGACGCCGTTGATGATGGTGCCGGCGCGATCCTTGAACTCTTCGAACTGGCGGTCGCGCTCGGCCTCGCGCACCTTTTGCAGGATCACCTGCTTGGCGCTCTGCGCGGCGATCCGGCCCAGTTCCACCGGCGGCACCTCGTCGACGATCTCGTCGCCTTCGGCCGGGGGCGTCTGCCGGTCGACCCCCTCCATCAGCGCGCGGTCTGTATCGGTCGGCTTGCGCAGCAGGAACCGGCGGATGCGGCGGGTTTCGGGCTCGGCGTCCCCGTCCCCGTCCCCGTCCTCGGGGGCGATGGTCACGATGCCCGGCAGCACCGCGATATCGTCGCCGGCCTGCGCCACGATCTGCGCCGCCTGCCCGGCGGGGATCTGCGACTGGAGGCTCTCGATCTCGTCCTCGGCGGTGACGGTGCGCACGCGGGTAAAGGTGGCCCGGCCCGTCTTGCGGTCGATGGCGACGCGGATATCCATCTCGGCGCCGTAGCGGCTCTTGGCCGCGCGGGCGAGGCTTTCTTCCATCGCCTCGACCACCAGCGCGGGGTCGATCATCTTTTCGCGCGCCACCGCCTCGGCGGTTTGCAGCAGTTCCAGCTGGTTGGCAGAGGTAATCGCCATCTGTTCAGTCCTCCTCGGACAAATCGCTCTCGATCTCGTCGAAATCGTCTTCGTTCAGCGTGCCGGCATCCTTGCGCGCCTTCAGCATGTCGCGGATCAGGTCGTCGCTCAGCACCAGCTTGGCATCGTTCAGCCAGTCGAATTTCAGCCCCACGGTCACGGTCTCGGCGCCGCTCTCGATGTTGATCAGCACCTCGTCGCCCTCGACACCGGCCAGAACGCCCCTGAAGCGCTTGCGCCCGTCGATGGGCTCGTCGGTTTCCAGCTTCGCCTCGTAGCCCTCGAAGGCGGCGAAGTCCTTCAGCCGGGTCAGCGGCCGGTCGATGCCGGGGCTCGACACCTCCAGCGTGTAGGCGTCTTCCAGCGGATCCTCGACATCGAGCACCGCGCCGACGGCGGCCGATATCTGCGCGCAGTCGTCGACCTCGATGCCGCCGCCTGGGCGCTCGGCCATGATCTGCAGCGTCGCGTGCTTGCCGCCCATCAGGCGCACGCGCACCAGCTCGAACCCCATCCCCTCGATCACCGGGGTCAGGATCTCGGCCATGCGGCGGTCGATCGCGGTCTTGGCTATCAGGTCGTTCACGCGGTTGCTTTCGAACTCGGATATGCTGGGCACAAAAAAACGGGCGCGCGGCCCGTCGATCCTTTCCGGTGGAGCCTGCCGGTGTGGACCCGGCGGCGCCGCTGTTGAAAGGCATATACGCGCGGCGGGGCGAGTCTGCAAGGGGGTGATCGAGAGTCTGTCCGACATCGACCCGTTTGGGCGAAACGACATGCCCTGCATCGCGCCCGATGGTGCTGCATATGTCCATGCGCAGATGACGCCGGCAAGACGCAAAGCCCGTTCGACCGAAGAAGCCGGTCCTCGCCGGAACCGCGGCACCGTCTGCAACCGGCAATGGCTTCATGGCGCCCCGTTTGCCGGGCGCTATGATTCGTCGCTCCACCCCTCGTCCCGATGGGTTCCGTCGCAATAGGGCTTGTTGCCCGACAGTCCGCACCGGCACAGCACATATTTTTCCGACGAAATCCCCTCGGCCTGCGCGCCCGTCGGCGGCCTGACCCCGTGCACCCAGTAAGGGCCGTCCTTCTCGATGGCGATGTCGCAGCGGTCCGGCATGCGGTGCTCGCGCCCGCCATCCGCCCGCCGCAGCGCCAGCGCGCCCGACGGGCAGGCGGCCACGACCGCCTCGACCTCGTCGCGCGCACCCTTGTCGGGCTGCACCCAGGGCCGCTCTTTCGGGTCGAAGACATGGCCGGCGATCCGCCCGCATTCGCCGGCATGCGAACAGATCCGCGGGTTGAAGGTCACCGTCACCTCGCTGCCCTCGTAGACCAGCAGCCTGTCCTTGCCTGCCGGTTCTCCGCCCCGGCTCCGGAACCCGGCCTCCTTGTGGCTGCCGTCGCAGAAGGGTTTCGATTTCGAGTGCCCGCAGCGGCACAGCGCCATGACGGCCTTGACCTCGAACTCCTCGCCGTCCGGGCCTACCATCCGGCGGATGCCCTTGGCCACCAGCGGGCCGTTCTCGCGTTCCTCGATATGCGGTCGATCGGTCATGTCAGCCTCCTTCGCCACCGGGCCCGGCCCGCCACCCGCCCTCGGCCGAACCCCCGTCAGCGCCCCGGTTCGACGCCTCTCGTCTTGCCGGCGCCAGTCTCAGTCCCGCCCCAGCGCGTCCATCACCCGCACCAGCGCGGCGCTGATGCCGGGCTCCGACAGCGCGTGACCGGCAAGCGGGATGATCCGCAGGTCGGCGGCCGCCCAGGCGCGGGCGATCCGGTACGCCGCATCGGGCGGGCAGATCATGTCGAAGCGGCCCTGCACGATGGTGCCGGGGATATGGGCGATGCGGTCCATCCGGTCCAGTATCTGGCCGTCATGCTCGAGAAATCCGCCATTGGTGAAATAGTGATTCTCCAGCCTCGCAAAGGCGCGGGCATAGTCGGGCGGGCTGTCGCCGCCGGTGCCGGTCGAGCCCACCGTCGCCAGCGCGTTCTCCCAGGCAGACCAGGCGCGGGCGTGGCGCGCCTCCTCGTCGGGATCGCCCGAAAACAGCCGCCGGCGATAGGCCGCAATCATGTCGCCGCGCTCGGCCTCGGGGATCGGGCGCTGGAACGCCTCCCAGGTTTCGGGCCAGAACCGCCCCGCGCCACCGCCGTAGAACCAGTCGAGCTCCGCCCGCGTCATGGTGAACACGCCGCGCAGAACCAGGTGAACGACCCGCTCGGGATGGGTCTGGGCATAGATCAGCCCCAGCGTCGCCCCCCAGCTGCCGCCAAAGACGATCCAGCGGTCGATGCCGAACCGGCGGCGGATATGCTCGATATCGGCAACCAGGTGCCAGGTGGTGTTGGCCTCGACGCTGGCATGGGGTTTCGACCGGCCGCAGCCGCGCTGATCGAACAGAACGATGCGGTAGAGGTACGGGTCGAAATAGCGCCGCATCGCCGGGCTGCAGCCGCCGCCCGGGCCGCCATGCAGCACCACCACGGGCCGACCGTCGGGGTTGCCGGACTGCTCGACATAGATTTCGTGCCCGTCGCCCACATCCATCATCACCCGCTCGAACGGCTCGACCGGGGGATAGAGATACTGGACTGCGCTCTTTTGGCCTGCGTATTTGTCCATGTCCGTCCTATATAGAGGCCCGGACCACAAGACCACATGGAGAGCGGAATGCAAGCGGCGCGGAGCACGATCGACCAGGCCGAGGTGGCGAAATTCGAGGCGATGGCCGCCGAATGGTGGGATCCGAACGGCAAGTTCAAGCCGCTGCACATGCTCAACCCCTGCCGGCTGGACTACATCACAGCGCAGATCTCGGCCGAGTTCGACCGCGATCTTTCCGCCACCGCCCCGTTCAAGGGGCTGCGCATCCTTGATATCGGCTGCGGCGGCGGGCTGCTCAGCGAACCGATGGCGCGGCTGGGGGCGACGGTGGTGGGCGCCGACGCGGCCGAGCGCAACATCCCCGTGGCAAGGCTGCACGCCGAACAGTCGGGCCTGGCGATCGACTATCGCCACACCACCGCCGAAGCGCTGGCCGAGGCGGGCGAGACATTCGATGCCGTGCTCAACATGGAGGTGGTCGAGCACGTCCCCGACCCGCTCGATTTCCTGCGCGCGTGCCGGCAGCTGGTGCGCCCCGGGGGCCTGCATCTCTGCTCGACCATCAACCGCACCGCCAGGAGCTTTGCCGCCGCCATCGTCGGCGCAGAATACATCATGCGCTGGCTGCCGAAGGGCACGCATGAATGGTCGAAATTCATCACCCCGGACGAGCTTTGCGCGCTGCTCGAACAGGCGGGGTTGCGGCCGGTCGACCGCAAGGGGTTCGTCTTCAGCCCGCTGTCGTGGTCGTGGTCGCTGTCCGATCGCGACCTCGGCGTGAACTACGTCACCGCCAGCACCGCGCCCGATCGATGACGATGCGCGCCCCGGCCCCGGTGCCGGAACCCCGTTCTTGAATTCCGGGGCCCCGGGCCGAGCCCGGGGCGGACCGAGGTCCGATCCGCCTCAGTCGTCGGGCTCCAGCTTGACGCGCAGCTCGCGCAGCACCGGCAGGGTGGCGCGCACCCGCGCCTCGCCCAGCTCGTCGACCAGCTCCGATATCACCGGCGTGATCGCCGAGATCGCCGCGTCGCGCGCCTGCCGGCCGGCCGGGCTGATCGTCACCATCTTGCGCCGCGCATCGTCCCAGTCGGGGCGGATATGCACGTATCCCGCCCATTCCAGCTTTTTCAGCGTGTTGGTCATCGCCCCGCGGGTGACGTGAAACGACTTGGCCAGCTGCGCCGGGCTGCGCTCGCCGCCGGTGCGCGCGAGGTAGTTGAGCACCGAGAAATGCGAGATTTCCATGCCCTTGGGCAGCACCCGGCCCAGCCGGTTGCGGATCAGCTGCTCGTTGGTCAGGATCTCGCTGAAGAGCGTCACCGCCAGGGGATTACCGGATTTTTCGCTCATTTCGGGTCGTCGGCCTGCCTGTCGAGCCGCAGGGACGGAATGCGGCGTCTCGCTTCTGTCACGGCTTGGCGGTCGAGATCAACGCATATCACGCCCGGCGCCTCGCCCGCGTCGGCCAGAACCTCGCCCCAGGGGCCGACCGCCATCGAATGCCCGAAGGTGCGCCGCACGCGGCCGCGGGTGGCGGGGTGGGTGCCGGTCTGCGCCGGCGCCAGCACGTAGCTGCCGGTCTCGATGGCGCGGGCGCGCAGCAGCGTTTGCCAATGCGCGGCCCCCGTCACCGGCGAAAACGCCGAGGGCACGGTCAGTATCTCCGCCCCGGCCCGCGCCAGTTGCCGGTATAGCGCCGGAAAGCGGATGTCGTAGCAGATGCTCAGCCCGACGGCGCCAAAGGGCGTGCGTGTCACGACCGCCCGCTCGCCGGGCCGGTAGCCGTCGGATTCGCGATAGGTCTCGGTTTCCGAAACCGCCACATCGAACATGTGTATCTTGTCGTATTGCGCGGCGATGGACCCATCCGGCGCGATCAGGAACGACCGGTTGGCGAACCGGCCGCGCGGGTCGCCGGTCCTGAGCGCCAGCGACCCGATCAGGCACCACACCCGCGCCTCTTGCGACCGCCGGCGCAGGGCGGCCAGGGTCGGGTCGTCCTCCTGCCGGCAAAGGACCTGCTGCTGCCTTGTCCGGCTGGCGGAGATGCAGTTCGTCACCTCGGGCGTCAGCACGAAACCCGCGCCCATGTCCAGCGCCCGGCCGAACAGGTCCGCGACCGCAGACAGGTTTTCCTCCGGCGCGTCGCTGCCGGTCATCTGGATCAGCGCCGCCCTCATGCGGCCAGCAGCGGATCCAGCCTGCCTGCGCGCTCGAGCGCATACAGATCGTCATACCCGCCGACATGCGCATCGCCGATGAAAATCTGCGGCACCGTGCGCCCGCCATTGGCGCGCGCGATCATCTCGGCCTTGCGCGCGGGATCGGTCAGCACGTTTATCTCGGCGTAACTCACGCCCTTTTCGTCGAGCAGCCGCTTGGCGGCGTGGCAATAGCCGCAGAGCGGCGAGGTATAGATTTCTACCGGTTTCATTGGTGGCCCCGAATGTCGTTCTCGGCGTCAATCTAGGCATCCCTGGCAACGCGCGCCAGTACCAGAACGCGCACATCGCGCGCCCCGCCGATGGTGACGCTGCTGTGGGTGTCGAGCAGGCG
>CAZNMK010000135.1:7001-7368 GCA_964574045.1 uncultured Roseovarius sp.
GCCGCCAGCGTCGCGCCCGAGGTCATGACATCGTCGACCAGCAGCACCGTCCGGCCCCGCACCGCCCCCGCCCGCGCCGGGTTGACCGCGATCGCGCCCGACAATGTCCTGAACCGGGTTTCGGCCCCCATCCCGTCGAGCGGCGGGGTACGGGCGGTGCGGCGCAACAGGTCGGGACAGTCCGGCAGGCCGAGATGCCGCGCCAGCGCCCGCGCCAGCAGCGCCGACTGGTTGAACCGGCGGCGCAGCATCCGCGTCCAGTGCAACGGCACCGGCGCGATCAGCATGTCATCGGTCAGCAGAGGCCGGGCGGCGCGCGCCAGCCACAGCGTCGCCGGGCGCACGACGTCCTGCCGGTCGCCGTGCT
>CAZNMK010000136.1:0-7363 GCA_964574045.1 uncultured Roseovarius sp.
CGTCGATAGGCCGGAGATGTAAGCGCAGCAATGCGTTCAGTTGACCGGTACTAATTGCCCGATAGGCTTGATTTGATCCGGTAGAAGCCAGACTCGGCAACGAGGTCTGCACCCGATCGGACCGAAAAGCGTACACACCTCGTGTACCGGCTTGGATTTCAGGTGTCTTTCCCGGTTTGGTGGTCATGGCAAGAGCAAAACACCCGGTCCCATTCCGAACCCGGCCGTTAAGTGCCTTAGCGCCGATGGTACTGCGTCCTAAGACGTGGGAGAGTAGGTCGCCGCCAAACCTAGAAAGACACCTGAACGTATCTCTCTGACGATACCGCCCCGCATGCGAAAGGGGGCAGTCACAACCTGGCGCGGGATGGAGCAGTCTGGTAGCTCGTCAGGCTCATAACCTGAAGGTCGCAGGTTCAAATCCTGCTCCCGCAACCATCTTTACTTGCGATGGCCCCGCCCCACCGGCGGGGCTTCGTTTTTGGACGGAAAGCGTAAGGATTCCAGCGAGATCGCCTTGAACGTCGATCTCGACCTTGCCATCCCACCGGCGTCAGCACGATTTTCTCGACCAGCGTCCTGATGATATCGGCCGCTTCCACCGTATCCGTCCGGCGTGACCGCCGTTGACGTTCAACTTGGCTGCCGATTCCACGGTGCGAGTTCGTCGATACGGTTGATCTTGTGATCGGCGATGTGGGTCAGCACCCAGGTCAGCCAGGAAAGGGCGTCACCGGCGCGGTGGAGGGGCGCAAGGGCGCACTGGGGAACGCCGCCCTGATGGCGGATCTGCGGGTCGGGGCGTTGCCAGAGGAGCGGGCCGACGCGCTCCGGGCGGATGGCAAGATGGCGATGCTCGTCGCGGTGGACGGCACGGCGGCGGGCCTGCTCGCCGTGGCCGACCGGATCACCCTTCACCCGGCAGACCGATCTCGCCCACATGCGACTCGAAGAAGTCCGAGAAGGCGGCGACGCGCAGTGGCAATTGCTCGTAGGGCGGATAATAGAGGGTCAGCCAAGTCTCGTTTGCGGCCCAATCGGGCAGCACCGGGATCATGCGCCCGGCGGAGAGGTCGTCCTCGATGATGAAGCGCGGCAAGAGGGCGATGCCCTCGCCGTTCAGGACCAGCCCGGCCAGGAGATCGCCGTTGTTGGTGCTGAGGCGGCCCTGCGCCTTATGGCTGTGCCGGTGCTTGCCGCTCGATAGTTGCCAGACCTCATCGCGCACACCGTCGCGATAGCCAAGACAGGCGTGGTCGGCCAGATCTTCGGGGTGCATCGGGGTGCCGCGTGCGCGCAGGTAGTCCGGTGAGGCCGCCAATAGACGGGGAACCTTGCAGATCTTGCGCCATATCGTGGATTTGTCGCCTGGCGGGCCGGAAATGCGGATGGCCAGGTCGAAATCCTCCTCGACGATGTCGACGAAGCGGTCGGACAGGCTGACGTCCAGATGCGTCTTTGGGTGGAGTGCTGCGAATTGCGACAGAACCGCCGGCAGAACCTTGACCCCCAGCGACAGCGGCGCGCTGATCCGCAGCCGACCCGAGACGATGCCTTGCGCCTCGCGGGTCTCATTCGCCGCCTCGGCCAGCCCAGCGGCGAGCGGCGCCGTGCGTGCGGCATAGATCGCCCCCGCCGAGGTCAGCGAGACCTGCCGCGTCGTGCGCACCAGCAATTGCACGCCAAGCCTCTCCTCGAGCGCGGCGATGGTGCGTGTGACAGATGCCGGGGTCATCCCCAACTGCCGGCCGGCACCGGCAAAGCTTTGCTGCGCGGCCACGGCCAGAAAGACGCGGATGGATTCAAGCTCGCCCATCGGGCATCATTACGATTTCCGCAATAGTGAATGCAACATTATCGCTCTTCACGGCAATGAGTCATCATCCCATATCGGGTCCGAGCAGATACAGTCATTCGCCTCATGACGCAGAAAGGAAACCCGGATGATCGCACGCGCACTCGAAACCACATGGGCCCCGCGCATGCTCAGCGTGTTGCGGATCATGGCCGCATTGCTCTTCGTTGCGCATGGCTCGCAAAAGCTGCTCGGTTCTCCGGCCTCAAACGGTACGCCCGATCCCTTCACAATGGGATGGATCGCCGGTGTGCTGGAGCTGTTCGGGGGTACGCTGCTGGTTCTCGGCCTCTTCACCCGCCCGGTTGCCTTTGTCCTCTCGGGAATGATGGCCGTGGCCTATTTCATCGCGCATGCGCCGCGGAGCTTTTTTCCGGCCCTGAACGGCGGCGACGCGGCGATCCTCTTCTGCTTCGTGTTTCTCTATCTCGTATTTGCCGGCCCCGGCCCGTGGAGCGTCGACGCGCTGCGGAACGCCCGGGTGCACGGCACCGTTTAATCCCGAACCCAACCCGATCAAAGGAGAACGACGATGACCGTCAAACTCGCCATCATCTACTATTCCAGCTACGGCACCAACCATCAGATGGCCTCCATCGCCGCCGAGGCCGCAAAGGCCGCCGGCGCCGAGGTGCGGCTGTTGAAAGCGCCGGAAACGGCGCCCGACGCGGCAGTCAACAGTCAGGACGCCTGGAAGGCGCAGGCTGAAAAGACCGCCGATGTTCCCGAGGCGACGGTCGAAGACATGGAATGGGCCAACGCCTATCTCATTTCGGCACCCACGCGTTTCGGCATCATGGCCAGCCAGATGCGTGCCTTCATCGACACGCTGGGCGGTGTCTGGAGCAAGGGCGGGCTGGCGAACAAGCCGGTCTCGGCCATGACGTCGGCGCAGAACGCCCACGGCGGGCAGGAAACGACGCTCGTTTCCTTCTATGCCACGGTCATGCACTGGGGCGGGATCGTCGTCGCGCCGGGCTATACCGATGAGGTCATCTTCAAGACCGGCGGCAACCCCTATGGCTACAGCCACAATGCGGGCGCGGAGTTCTCGGACGAGGCGAAAACCGCCATCGGCCATCAGGCGCGGCGTCTGGTCGGGATCGCGCGCAAGCTGGCCTGACGCGCCGCGCGTCCGGGACCGACCGGACAAGACCCCGCCGCCGGCACGGTCGCGTGCTTCGCGACCGTGTCGGTGCATCCGCGCCAGTCGCGCCCCACCCGCCATCGCGGGCAACCCGGCAATTCCGGGCCGCGAAAGGCGCGATGCGCCCCCGGTTTGGAAAGGATGAACGTCATGGGACTTCTCGTCGATGGAGCCTGGCACGACCAGTGGTACGACACCGCCAGCACCAAGGGCCGGTTCGTGCGCGGCGACGCACAGTTCCGCAACTGGATCACGCCCGACGGCAGCGCCGGCCCGACCGGCGAGGGCGGCTTCGAGGCCGAGGCGGGGCGCTATCACCTCTATGTCTCGCTCGCCTGCCCCTGGGCCAACCGCACGCTGATCCTGCGCGCGCTGAAAGGGCTGGAGGATGCGATCAGCATATCGGTCGTGAACCCCTACATGGGCGAAAACGGCTGGACTTTCGAGCCTGGCCCCGGCGTGATCCCGGACCCCGTGGGGGACGCGAAATACCTCTACGAGGTCTATCTGCGGGCCGATCCGGACTACTCCGGCCGCGTCACGGTGCCGGTCCTGTGGGATCTGGAGCGAAACACCATCGTCAGCAACGAATCCGCCGAAATCATCCGCATGCTGAATTCGGCCTTCGACGGCATCGCGACAAAGGACGGCGATTACACGCCCGCCGACCTGCTGGAGGAGATCGACGAAATCAACGCCTTTACCTACGACGCCATCAACAACGGCGTCTACAAGGCCGGTTTCGCCACCGCGCAGGGCGTCTATGGGGACGAGGTGCGCAAGCTCTTTGCCGCGCTGGACACGCTCGAGGAAAAGCTCGGTCATCAGCGTTATCTTGTGGGCGACCGGATCACCGAAGCCGACTGGCGTCTGTTCACAACGCTCATCCGCTTCGATTCCGTCTATCACGGCCATTTCAAGTGCAACCTGAAAATGCTGAAAGATTATGAAAACCTGTGGGGTTATACGCGCGAATTGTATCAATGGCCGGGGGTCAAAGAGACGGTGAACTTCGACCACATCAAGCAGCATTACTACCGCAGCCACGGCACCATCAACCCCAACGGCATCGTACCCGATGGCCCCGTTCTGGACCTGGATCGGCCGGCGAACCGGCCGTAGTGCGGGACTTTGCCCCTGCGTGGAATGAAGCGCCCACGAACGCGAAAGGAACCTTGAGATGAGCTATGCCCCATGCCCCGATCCCGTTCTGGGTGATGCCGCGGGCGTCAACGCCATCGAGATCCTGATCGTGCCGCGAGCGGTCGATCTGGGCGGGATGGAGGTGCGCCGCGCGCTGCCCTCGACCAGGCGGCAGATGGTCGGGCCGTTCATCTTCTTCGACCAGATGGGACCGGCGGAGTTCCTGACCGGCCAGGGCATCGACGTGCGCCCGCATCCGCATATCAACCTGGCTACCCTGACCTATCTTTTCGAGGGCGAGATCCTGCATCGCGATTCACTGGGAACCGAGCAGACCATCCGCCCGGGTGCGGTCAACTGGATGAAGGCAGGCACCGGCATCGTTCATTCCGAGCGCACCTCGCAGGAGCGGCGGAAAACCGGCCAGCGGCTCTTCGGCTTGCAGACCTGGGTCGCGCTTCCCGAAGCGCAGGAGGAAACCCCGCCCGACTTCATCCACTACGGGGCGGACGAGCTGCCGATGCTCGACAGCGACGGCATCAGGGCACGGATCATCGCGGGGCAGGCCTTCGGCAAGACATCCGGCCTCAGGACCGCGTCGGAAACCCTCTATGGCGATGTCGAGGTGGAGACAGGCCGCAGCGTGCCCATCGACGCCGCCTGCGAGGAACGCGCGCTCTACACGATTTCGGGCGAGATCGAGATCGCGGGCGACCGCTTTGAAAAAGGTCAGCTTTTGGTACTGCGGCCCGGCGATGCGATCACTGTGAAGGCCAACAGGGCTGCGCGCTTCATGCTGTTCGGCGGCGCACCGATGGGCGGTCCGCGCTATATCTGGTGGAATTTCGTCTCCTCCCGCCCCGAACGGATCGAGGCGGCGAAAGAGGAGTGGGCCAAGGGCCGGTTCGATACCGTGCCGGGGGACGAGGCGGATTTCATCCCGCTGCCCGCAGACATCGGCAAGCCGCGCCGCGCCGAGGGCGGCGTCCATTATCCCTGAACCTCATAAAAGCAAGGATACTGTCATGGCACCTTCGATCCCCGGCCTGCACCATGTCACCGCCATCTCCGGCCCGCCGCAGGCGAACGTCGATTTCTACGTCGGTACGCTGCTGCAGAGGCTGGTCAAGAAGACGGTGAATTTCGACGCACCGGACACCTATCACCTCTATTACGGCAACGATCGCGCCGAACCCGGCAGTATCCTGACGTTCTTTCCCTTCGCCGATGCCGGACCGGGCCGCGCGGGGCCGGGCATGGCCAGCGCGGTGGCCTATGCCGTGCCCAGGGGCGGGCTGAACGCCTGGATGATGGCGCTGGTCGAGGCCGCTGTCGATTTCGACGGCCCGTTCGAGCGGTTCGGCGAGCAGATGATCGCATTGACCGACCCCGATGGACTGCGGATCGAGCTGATCGAGACGGATCGCGACACGGGACAAAGCCCCCGCGCCGACGATACCCCCATCGATGATGGGTTCCACTCCGTCACCCTCTGGCTCGACAATCCCGACCGCACCGCGCGCCTGCTTGCGGATGTGTTCGGCTACGCCAGCGTGGGCGAGGCGTCAGGGGATGGCGAGACACGCTATCGGTTCCTGGCCGCCGGTCAGGGGCGCGGTTCGGTCGTTGATCTGATCACGTCGAATGCGGCCTCTATCGGCCGGCAAGGCGCGGGGGCGATCCACCATGTCGCCTTTCGTGCGGAAAACGACGACGTGCAAAAGGGCTGGCAGGAGACGCTGCGCAGTCAGGGCTTTGACGTGACCCCACAGATCGACCGGCAGTATTTCAACGCGATCTATTTCCGCGAACCCGGCGGCGTCCTGTTCGAGATTGCGACCGATCCGCCCGGTTTCACAGCGGATGAGCCGATGGAAGCGCTGGGAGAGGAGTTGAAACTCCCTGCCCAGCACGAGCGGCTGCGCGATCAGATCGAGCGCGTCCTGCCGCCTGTCACCATCCCCAGAGGTGATCGCCGTGCGCAGTGATCCACATGCCCGGGGCCGCATCCTGTCCGCCGGCGCCCCATTGGCGCGTGCACGTCTCGCGATGATCATGCTGCACGGGCGTGGCGGCGCGCCCGAGGATATCGCAGGCCTGGCCGACCATCTCGGCCTGCCCGATATCGCCGTCCGCGCGCCGCAGGCGGCAGGCAATTCCTGGTGGCCCGCCAGCTTCCTTGCCCCCCTTGCCGCCAATGAACCGGGGCTGTCCTCGGCCTTGGGCGTGGTCGGCGGTATTGCGGGCGAGCTGGCGAAAGACGGGTTCGGCCCCGATCGCACCGTCGTCCTCGGCTTCAGCCAGGGTGCCTGCCTTGCACTGGAACATGCCGCGCGTGCGGGCACGCCCTTTTTCTGCGTTGCAGGGCTGTCGGGTGGTCTGGTCGGCACTGGTGACGGGGCCGGCGCGCCGCAGCCCGAACTGTACGACCACATCGAAAAGACGTTCGATTACGATGGCCGTCTGGACGGCACGCCGGTTCTTCTGGGGTGCCATGAACGAGACCCGCATATTCCGCTGGCCCGGGTCAGAACATCCGAAAAGGCGTTCCGCGATATGGGCGCGAAGGTGACTACCCGGATCTTCCCCGGCGCAGGTCACGGGATCGTCGAGGAAGAGATCAGCGCCTTGCGGTCCATTCTCAACACGCCCGGTCAATGAAACACGCCGGACAGTGGCGAATGCCGGGCGGTTGTGCTGTCGTATTTCGCTGCGGTCCGAAACTCTCCGTCGGGAGCCGCCGTTTCCATCTCGGGTAGAAGGGGGTGGCAATCAGGGGGAAGCCGCAATTTGAGATGGCCGCACGCGCCCACAACCACCCGGAACTGCGATGCGAAATCACGAAGATCGGCCCTCCTCACCGGATGGCTGTCTCTCGTTCGCAAGTTGAGATTTGAGCGCCCTCCCGCAACCGAATTCTTCCGCGTTATCGAACGCCTGAACGCCGCCCTCCGGGGCGGCGTTCGCGTTTGGCCGACCATCGGCCGCTTTGGGGCCAAAGACCGGAGAAATCCCCCGCAGCGCGACCTGCACTCCGGCCGCCATTGAGACCTATCGTGCGTCCGCCGGTTCCTGCTCCGAGTTCCTGCAGCGGGTCGCGGGAGCCTGGAACATGCCCGCCGCCGCCTGGACGACGGGCCGGCAGGGCCGCCCGGCATGCCCTGGCTGACCGCGCTCTGCGAGGCCCTGAAACGACTGCGGGGAGCCCGGCGACACCG
>CAZNMK010000137.1:0-7341 GCA_964574045.1 uncultured Roseovarius sp.
GACCTGCCTTACGCCAACACGCTGCCGGGCTTCGAGCCCTTCCTGCGCGGACCGCAGGCGACGATGTACGCAGTGCGGCCGTGGACGATCCGCCAGTACGCGGGCTTCTCGACCGCCGAAGAATCGAATGCCTTCTACCGCAAGGCGCTGGCGGCGGGCGGGCAGGGCGTCAGCGTGGCGTTCGACCTGGCCACGCACCGCGGCTACGACAGCGACCACCCGCGCGTGACGGGCGACGTCGGCAAGGCGGGCGTCGCGATCGACAGCGTCGAGGACATGAAGATCCTCTTCGACGGAATCCCGCTCGACAAGGTGTCGGTGTCGATGACCATGAACGGCGCGGTGATCCCGGTGCTGGCGAGCTTCATCGTCGCGGGCGAGGAACAGGGCCATGACAAATCCGTCCTGTCGGGCACGATCCAGAACGACATCTTGAAGGAGTTCATGGTCCGCAACACCTATATCTATCCGCCCGAGCCTTCGATGCGCATCGTCGCCGACATCATCGAGTACACCGCCGAGGAGATGCCGCGCTTCAACTCGATCTCGATCTCGGGCTATCACATGCAGGAGGCGGGCGCGAACCTGGTGCAGGAGCTGGGCTTTACGCTGGCCGACGGGCGCGAATACGTCCACGCCGCGATCGGCCGGGGCATGGACGTGGACCGCTTTGCCGGGCGGCTGAGTTTCTTCTTCGCCATCGGCATGAACTTCTTCATGGAAGCGGCGAAGCTCCGCGCGGCGCGGCTCCTGTGGCACCGGGTGATGAGCGAGTTCGAGCCCAAGAACCCGCGCTCGATGATGCTGCGCACCCATTGCCAGACCTCGGGCGTCAGTCTGCAGGAGCAGGACCCCTACAACAACGTCGTGCGCACCGCCTACGAGGCGATGAGCGCGGTTCTGGGCGGCACGCAGTCGCTGCACACCAACGCCCTTGACGAGGCGATCGCGCTGCCCACCGATTTCAGCGCGCGGATCGCCCGCAACACCCAGTTGATCCTGCAGGAGGAGACCGGCATCACCAACGTGGTCGATCCGCTGGCGGGATCCTACTATGTCGAAAGCCTCACGCACGAACTGGCCGAAAAGGCCTGGGCGCTGATGGAAGAGGTCGAGGCGATGGGCGGCATGACCAAGGCCGTCGAGAGCGGCATGCCCAAGCTCAGGATCGAGGAAACCGCCGCCACCCGCCAGGCGATGATCGATCGGGCCGAGGAGGTGATCGTCGGCGTCAACAAGTACCGCAAGGAGCGCGAGGATCCGATCGACATCCTCGAGGTGGACAACAACGCCGTGCGCGCAAGCCAGATCGCGCGGCTGGAGAAGATCCGCGCCGGCCGCGACGAGGCGGGCTGCGCGGCGGCGCTGAACGAGCTGACGCGGCGCGCCGGCGAGGGGGGCAATCTGCTCGAGGCGGCGATCGAGGCCGCGCGGGCGCGGGCGAGCGTAGGAGAGATTTCGATGGCGATGGAAAAGGTTTTCGGGCGCCACCGCGCCGAGGTGAAGACGCTGGCGGGGGTCTATGGCGCCGCCTACGAGGGCGATGACGGTTTCGCCGAGATACAGAAGGCGGTCGAAGCCTTTGCCGAGGAAGAGGGGCGGCGCCCGCGCATGCTGGTCGTCAAGATGGGCCAGGACGGGCACGACCGGGGCGCCAAGGTGATCGCCACCGCGTTCGCCGATATCGGCTTCGACGTCGATGTCGGTCCGCTTTTCCAGACGCCCGAGGAGGCGGCGCAGGACGCCGTCGACAACGACGTGCACGTGATCGGCATCTCGTCGCAGGCCGCCGGCCACAAGACGCTGGCGCCGCAGCTGATAGAGGCGCTGAAGGCGCGCGACGCCGGCGACATCATCGTCATCTGCGGCGGCGTCATTCCGCAACAGGATTACGAGTACCTGACCAAGGCCGGGGTCAAGGCCATATTCGGGCCGGGTACGAATATCCCGGCGGCGGCCAGGAACGTGCTGGACCTGATCCGCAAGGCGCGGGACTGACAGGCAAGGGGGATGGGGGCGCTGCCCCCGGCCCGGCCCCCGGGCCGGGGCACGCCCCGAGAATTTGCCTGCAAGATGAAGGGCCGGGCATGGAAAAGCGCAAAACGATCGCGGCGGGCATGGCGGCGGGGGCGCTCTGGGCGGTCCTGGTGCTGGCGGCGGGCGCGCTCTGGGTCCGGCTGCCGGTTTTCGCGCTGGTGCCCACGGTCATGACCGCGTTCCTGGCGCCGGGGCTGGTGATGGCGGCGATGGTCGGACGGCTGGCGCAGCGGCGGTTCTTCGACGCGTCGATCATCGACGGCGGGCCGCTGACGGGCGCCGCCGAGATCGACCGGAGGGTGCTGGTCAACACCACCGAACAGCTGGTGCTGGCGCTTTGCATCTGGCCGGCGGCGGCTGTGATGCTGGGCGATCGCGGGCCTGGCGTGATCGTGGCGCTGGGGGCGGGGTTCGCGCTGGCGCGGATGGCGTTCTGGGCCGGCTATCGCCGGGCGCCGGCGCTCAGGGCGTTCGGGTTCGCGGCGACGTTCTATCCCACCGTTCTGGTGGCGCTCTGGGCGCTGTGGGAGGTTGCGACATGAGGCTGGCGCTCGATCATCTGGCGGTGGCGGCCGAGACGCTGGAGGAGGGCGCGGCCGCGGTCGAGGCGGCGCTGGGCGTGGCATTGCAGCCGGGCGGGCGGCACGCGCATTTCGGCACCCTTAACCGGCTCCTGGGGCTCGAGGACGGGCTCTATCTGGAGGTGATCGCGATCGACCCGGACGCACCCGCGCCCGCGTTCCCGCGCTGGTTCGATCTCGACCGCTTTGCCGGGCGCCCGCGGCCGCGGGCGTGGATCTGCCGGACCGGCGATCTGGACGGGCTCGTTGCCGCCCATCCCGGCGCCGGTCATCCGGTGGCGCTGGCGCGCGGCGATCTCAGCTGGCGCATGGCGGTGCCCGAGACCGGCGTTCTGCCCTATGACAACGTCTTTCCGGCGGTGATCGAATGGCAGGGCGAGGCGCATCCGGCGGCGCGGCTGATGCCATCGGGCTGCGCGCTGCGGCGGCTGGTGGTTTCGCACCCCAGGGCGGCGGCGCTGGAGGCGGAACTGGCCGGCGCGCTGCGCGACGCCAGGGTGGCGTTCGAACCCGGCGTGCCGGCGCTGCGGGCCGAGATCGACACGCCCGTGGGATTGCGGGTGCTGGAGTGAGGCTGCGCGCGGCCACCCCTGCCGATGCCGGGGCCATTGCCGGTATCTGGAACGGCTACATCCGCGAAACCGCCGTCACCTTCACCGATATCGCAAAGACCGCAGAAGCCGTGGCCGCGGACATCGCCGCGCGGCGAGAGGGCGGCCTCTACCTGGTGGCGGAGGAGGATGGCGCGGTGCTGGGCTTTGCCACCGCGTTTCCCTTTCGCGGCGGGCCGGGGTACCGGCACACGCTGGAACTGACCGTGCATGCGGCGCCGGGCGCGCGCGGGCGCGGCGCGGGCCGGGCGCTGCTTGCCGGGCTCGAGGCGGCGGCGCGCGATGCCGGCGCGCATGTGCTGGTGGCAGGCGTCAGCGGCGAAAACCCGGACGCCATCGCCTTTCATCTCCGGCAGGGCTTTGCCGAGGTCGGGCGTATGCCCGAGGTCGGCCGCAAGTTCGGGCGCTGGCTGGACCTTGTCCTGATGCAGAAAATCCTCTGAGCGCGCCGCTGCCACGCTGACAAGCCCCGGCGAAGCGGCTAGCGTGGCGGTCATGTCGATCTGGACGCGGATATCCGAGGCGCTGTCGGCGCTTGCCCAGGGCGAGCCGCTGAGCGCGGTCTTCGAGCGGTTGCGCACGCCGCCCGAGCGCTCGGTCGCCTTTGCCATCGCCGTGATCGCGCTCGGCGCCAAGATGGCCAAGGCCGACGGGCTGGTCACCCGCGACGAGGTGACGGCGTTCCGCGAGGTGTTCCAGATCGCCAGGGGCGACGAGGCCGGCGCGGCGCGGGTGTTCAACCTGGCGCGACAGGACGTGGCCGGCTACGACGACTACGCGCGGCGCATCCGGGCGATGTTCGGCGACGACAGCGGCACGCTGTGCGACCTGATGGAGGGGCTTTTTCACATCGCCGTGGCCGATGGCGTCTATCATCCCGACGAGGACCGTTTCCTGGCCGGCGTGGCCGATATCTTCGGGCTGAGCGAGGCGCAGTTCCGCGCCATGCGCTCGCGCTTCGTGGCCGACGCGCCGCCCGATCCCTACACCGTTCTGGGGGTGGAGCCCGGCACGCCGCTCGAGGATATTCGCAAGGCCTGGCGGCGGCAGGTGCGCGACAGCCACCCCGACCGGATGATCGCGCGCGGCGTGCCTCAGGAGGCGGTGAAGCTGGCCGAAAGGCGGATCGTCGACCTCAACCGCGCCTGGGAGGAGATCGCCGGGGGCCGGGGCTGATTCATGCGCCTGGCCACATACAACGTCGAATGGTTCGACACGCTCTTCGGCGATGCCGGCGAGGTGCTGGACGATGACGGCCCGTCGGGCCGGCAGGGGGTGTCGCGAACCGACCAGCTTGCGGCGCTGGGCATCGTCTTTACCGCGCTCAATGCCGATGCGGTGATGGTGATCGAGGCGCCGGGCAATGGCGGCCGGCGCGCGACGGTGCCGGCGCTGGAGAATTTCGCGCGCCTGATGCAGATCAGGGCGCGGCGGGCGCTCATCGGGTTCCGGAACGATACCCAGCAGGAAATCGCGCTCCTTTACGATCCGGACAGGCTGCGATGCCGGCACGACCCGAAGGGCGAGCCGACAGGGCAGAAGGGCGCCCCGGACGCGCCGCGGTTCGACGGGGTTTTCCGGATCGACCTCGACATCGACGCGACCGAGGATCTGGTGCGCTTTTCCAAACCGCCGCTGGAGGTGGCCGCCGTGACCGCGGGCGGAGTCGCGTTCCGCATGATCGGGGCGCACCTGAAGTCGAAGGCTCCGCACGGGGCGCATGGCCGCGACGAGATCATGCGGATCGCGATCTCGAACCGGCGCAAGCAGCAGGCACAGGCGGTGTGGCTGCGCCGGCGCATCGCGCAGCATCTGGAGGCGGGCGAGAACCTGATCGTCATGGGCGATCTCAACGACGGGCCCGGGCTCGACGAATACGAGCGCCTGTTCGGCCGCTCGTCGGTCGAGATCGTCATGGGCGAGGGGGCCGATGGCGGGCTTCCGCTCTATGATCCCCATGCCCGGCGGGCGGTGACGCGGCGTGTGGGGGCGGTCAACACCACCGCGCGCTTCTATCTCGCCTCGGAGGGGCGCTATCTGCAGGCGCTGCTGGATTACATCATGATTTCCGAAGGGTTGCGGAAACGGCGGCCGCGCTGGCGGATATGGCACCCCCATGACGATCCGGCCTGCCTGAGCGTGCCCGAACTGCGCGATGCGCTGATCGCCGCGTCCGATCATTTCCCTGTGACGCTGGATCTGGACGTCGGGTGAAGACGCTTCGGCGTGGCGTGTCCGGACCTCGTGTCCGCGGCGAGATGGCGGCCATGCTGCATGAGCGGGCTTAAATTCCGCGCCTGGCGGGTCTATATTGACGGGCATGACCCGGTTCCTTTGCGTCTTGCCCCTGATGGCCGCCCTTGCCGCCCCCGCCGCCGCGCAGCAGGACGAGGGCGAAGCGCCCTCGCTGATGGAGCGGGGGGTCGAGATGTTCATGGAAGGGCTCAGGCAGGAGATGGGGCCGGCGCTGGAGGATCTGCGCGGCATGGCCGAGGATGTCGGGCCGGCGCTGGGCGAGTTCATGCGCGAGATGGGGCCGGCGCTCGCGGACGTGCTGGGCCGGATCGACGATCTGAGCAACTACCACATGCCCGAGATGCTGCCCAACGGCGATATCGTCATCCGCCGCAAGACGCCGCTCGAACCCGAAACCGGCCCGCTGCCCGATCCGCAGGCGGAGCCGGAACCCGAAGGCAGCATCGAGTTGTGATCGGCGCCGGCCTCAGCGCGGCGGTTTGACCGCCGGCTCGGCCTGAAGCGTGGCGCAGAGCGAGCGAAAGCGCGCCTCGGCCACCTCGCCGAAAAGCGGTCCGGCCTCGGCCGAAAGACGCAGTTCCAGCCTTTTTTTCTTGGGAAACCAGCGTAATTCGCCCAGGCTGGCGTCGCGCATCGGCAGCAGCATGGCGGCAAAGCGCATCGCCTTTCCCAATACCTCGGCCTGCCATTCGTCGGTCTTGGTGACGAGCGGGTTGAGATCGGCGAAACGCGTGCCTTCGCGGCTGTTGGAATAGCGGTGCAGCAGCGCCAGCCCCAAAAACACCCGTTCGGAATGCTTCAGCCCGCCCAGGTTGGCGCGGGTGGCATTGTCGAAACAGTCCTCGGCGCGGTAGTCGGGATGCGCGCGCCAGCTGACATCGTGCAAGAGGCAGGCCGCCTTGACGATGCGCTGCCGTTCCGGCCCGGCGGACCGAAAGAGGGGGGCGATGAATTCATAGACGACCTTGCCGAAGCCCGGCACGCGCGCGTCGCGCGATTCGGCAAAGGCGCAGGCCTCGATCAGCGGGTCGCGGTCGCGCAGACGCTGGGGCATCTGGCCGTAGAGCAGCCCCTCGCGGATGCCGTAGCTGGATATGGCGATGTCGCGCGGCTTGAAGGTCTTGACCACCTCGCGCAACACCTCGGCGGCGTAGGGCACCAATGCGATCCGGTTCGAGGACACGCCGGCGCGGGCGCGCAGGGTTTCGAGATCGTTCTCTTCGATGAACTTCACCGTTTCGCGTACCGATTTCGGGCTCATCCGGTATTCGTGCAGCACGTGCAGCGGGTATTCGCGCCGGGCCATGTCGATCTTGGCGATGGCGCGCCATGAACCGCCGACGAGGAACAGGCGGTTGCGCTGTTCGCCAAGCCGGTCCCCGATCGCCGCGAGGCGTTCGCGGATCAGCGCGCGGCGCGCCTTGCGCCCGCCCTTGTGGTCGCACAGCTTCAGCGGGCCGAGCGGGGTGCTGACCCGGCGGCCGACGGTGCCGCCGTCGATCTCGGCCAGTTCCATCGACGCGCCGCCCATGTCGCAGACCAGCCCATAGGAGCCCGGCCAGCCCAGCAGCACGCCCTGGGCCGAGAGCCGCGCCTCTTCTTCGCCGTCGATGGTCCAGATACGGATGCCGGTCTCGCGGCGGACCTCGTCGCAGAATTCCGCGCCGTCCTCGGCCTCGCGCACGGCGGCGGTGGCGACCGCCGTCAGCGGGCCGGTGCCGATGCCCTCGGCCAGCAGGTGAAAGCGCCGCATCGCCGCCAGGGCGCGCGCGCGCCCCTCGGGGTCGAGCCGGCCCGTGACGGCGAGCCCCTTGCCCAGCGCGCACATGATCTTTTCGTTGAAGAAATAGGCGGGG
>CAZNMK010000138.1:0-7326 GCA_964574045.1 uncultured Roseovarius sp.
CGCGTCCTGCGGCCGGCCCTCGCGCAGCATCGAACGGAACGCGGCACCGATCTTGCCCAAGTCGTGCAGCGCCGCGAGCAACACCAGCGCCTGGCGCAGCGGTTCGGCATGCGGGGGCGCGAGGCGTTCGGCAACCGCGGCTACGTCCAGCATATGATGAATGGCGGGATGTTCGATGCCGCGCGAATCCGCGCTCTTGCCCGGCCAGCGCGCTGCGATCTTGGCAAAGGTTTCCATACGCACCACCTCTTCGTAAGAAACATCATGAAACGATGGGCAAAATCGGGTCACCCTTCTTCGCATTTCTGCAAGTCGCGAGTTGTACGATACTGGCGCATTTGGTCGCTACAAGACCCAAGGTTTTTCCCAGTTTCTGACATGGCTCGATCGACCGAGAAGGACGGCGATTTCTGGCACCTATGGGTGACGCAAACGGACCAAGGCCACACACGTTAAAGAGCTGGAAAGGCTGAGGCGGTGTCTTGTAGCATGTGCTTGACACGATCTGTTAAGTTGTTTGGAAAGCTGGAAGACCTTCGGGGATGTTCTCAAAGTTGGCCATTGCGTCAATGTCGATTGGAAAGTCGGAAACACTCGAGCCATGTCAAACTTGCCATTGAACCCACTCCGCACGTTCAGTGTCGCGTCGCGCCATGTTTCGTTTACCGATGCCGCCAAGACGCTTAACGTGACACAGGTGGCCGTGAGCCGGCAGGTCGCCGTGCTGGAGAAGTATCTCAACACGCGGCTATTCGATCGCGATCTCAATTCCGTACGTCTCACCCAAACCGGGCAGGCGCTCAGCCGCGAGATCGTGCCGCTATTTGACGAGATCGAGTCGTCGGTCATGCGGTTTCGGGATCGCGAGCGGAAAGATGTTGTCTCGCTTTTCGTGTATCCGACGTTCTGCAAGAGTTGGCTCTTGCCGCGCATGGTGGGAATTCTAGGCGATGTGCCGAAGTTTTCAGTACGGTTCGATACTCGTGTTGTTCCGCTGGATTTCCGCAAAGAACTCGTAAACGCTGCGATCCTTCTCGGCGGCGGAGACTGGCCGGGAGCCAAGTCTCGGCTTCTCTTCCCCGAGACGGTCGATGCAGTTTGCTCGCCAGATTACGCAAGAAGGGTTCTCGGTGGGATAGAGGAGAAGAAACTGCCCACTTCTGCAACGCTTCTCCATGCCAAGTACCGGCGACGGGAATGGCCGCTTTGGGCGGAGTTGGCAGGATGGGCTATCGACAAGGCCTACTCGGTTGATTTCCAGTCCTCTATCCTCTGCTACGAGGCGGCGCAGCAGGGTCTTGGTCTGAGCATAGCGCAGTTGCCTCTTATTGAAGAGGAGCTGACTTCGGGAAGGCTCGTACAACCATTTCATGCCCCCCAAGTGAGTGGTCAGGCATTCTATATCGTCTGGCCCACAATCACCTCAGTTTCGTCGGCGACCAAGATGTTCATTGATCGCGTCTTGCACGCGGCAGGGCAGGAATCGGAATTCAACACGCCCTTGCCCTGAGCGACCCAGGAGCAAGCCTCGCCGGACGCGCACTTCCTTGGGGAAGCCGCCTTCACGAAGAGCTCAGGTCTTGTCGAACAAATGATTATGACGCCCACAACTTCGGTCAGTGCGTGTGGTTCGCGCGCGCGGCTACAATTCAACGGACCGTCTTGGTCTTCATGCCGGGTCGAGCATCAGGGAGACAGTCTATGAACAAGCTTTCGGCAGAGGACAAGATCAGGCAGCGCCGTCGGAAACCCTCGTCTGGCGCACGCACGCACCATCCAATCGTGCGCGGCGGGATGGAGAGCGGCCGCTTCAAGGCGTTGACCGATATCGAGGTAGAGAAGATACACAGGGCCGCCCTGGACATTCTCGAGCAAGTCGGAATGGCGGATCCGATCTCCTCATGTGCTGAGCTCGTGGTCAATGCGGGCGGGAGGTTGACTAGTGAGGGCCGTCTCCTCTTCCCGCGCGCGCTAGTCGAAGATACGATCGCGCAGGCCAACCGGGATTTCGTCCTGTATGGACAGGATCCCAAGCACGACATCGATCCGCATGGTAACAAGGTCTATTTCGGTACCGCCGGCGCCGCGGTGGAGATTGTCGATCCGGTCACTCGCGAATATCGTCAGACGACTCTGCAGGATCTCTATGATATCGGGCGTATGGTCGACGCCCTTGACCACATCCATTTTTTTCAGCGTGTCCTCGTACCTCGCGATATCGAAGATGCCTTCGAAATGGATCTCAACACCTGCTACGCGATCGCGTCATCGACCACCAAGCATGTCGGCACGAGTTGGATGCATCCTGATCACATTCGTCGGGCAATGCCCATGCTGCACGCAATGGCGGGCGGCGAGAAGAAATGGCGAGAGCGGCCCTTTGTGACAATTTCCAACTGTTTTGTCGTCCCTCCCCTCCGCTTTGCCGAGGATAGCTGCATGGCGCTTGAAGTTGCCGTAGAGGAAGGGATGCCGGTCATTCTCGCCGCCGCCGGGATGGCAGGTGCGTCAAGCCCCGCGGCGTTGGCCGGTGCGGTGGTTCAGGAGATCGCCGAAGATCTCGCGGGCCTCGTATATGTCAATCTCCTCAAGCCGGGGCATCCGACGATCTTCGGTGTATGGCCGCTGCTCGCGGACCTGCGGACGGGCGGCATGTGTTCGGGCGGGGGCGAGCAGGCGATGCTGGCGGCAGCCTGTGGCCAGATGGGACGGTTCTACGACCTGACAACCGGTGTCGCCGCCGGGATGGCGGACAGCAAGTTGCCCGATGCGCAATCGGGCTTCGAAAAAGCAAACACGATTTCGCTTGCCGCTCACTCGGGCGCCAACATCATCTACGAGGCGGCGGGCATGCATGCGTCGCTGCTTGGCTGCTGCTATGAGAGTTTCGTGATCGACAACGAGATGCTGGGCAATATCAATCGCACGATCCGCGGGATCGAAGTGACCGAGGATACGATTTCGGTCGAGGCGATCCGGCGCACCTGCGTCGATGGCCCGCGCCATTATCTCGGCGACGAGCAGACTATAGGTCTCATGCAGACCGAGTATCTCTATCCCGACCTGGCGGATCGTCAGAGTCCGAAGGAATGGACGAAGGACGGCCAGAAGGACATGGTCGATCGGGCCCGGGCAAGGGTTGACAAGCTATTGACGGAGAACTGGCCTTCCCACATCCCGGCCGAGGTCGACGCCCGCATCCGGGACATCCTGCCAATTCGGTTGCCCGAGGAGGCGATGAAACCGGGCGGTTGGAGCCGGTGACGGGCTTTCCTCGCCTTTTCGCACCTCTCGACGTCGGACCGGTGCTGCTGACCAACCGAATCGTATCGACGGGCCACGATACATGCATGACCGAAGACGGTCTCGTCAGCGACCGGATGATTGCCTACCACCGCGCGCGCGCAGAAGGCGGGGTCGGGCTTATCGTCCTTCAGGTCGCCTCGGTTCACGAGACCGCCTTCTATACGACCGGCGTTCTGCGGGCCCACGAGGACGACTGCATTCCCGGCCTTGCCCGGCTAGCGGAGGAAGTGCAGGCGCACGGTACGCGGATTTTCGGACAGCTCCTGCACCCCGGGCGCGAGATCCATGGCTCGGACGACGGCACGCGGCAAGTGTCGTGGTCGGCATCGGCGGTACCGAACGAACGATTCCATGCCATGCCGCGCGCGCTCGAGAAGCCAATGATCGACGAGATCGTCGCTGGCTTTGCCGCGGCGGCGGGCCGGATGTCGGCGGCGGGGCTCGATGGCGTCGAGGTGGTAGCCTGCTACCAGTATCTCGCAGCACAGTTTCTGTGCCAGGCGACAAACCAGAGAACCGATGAGTATGGTGGAAGCTTCGACAACCGAATGCGGTTTCTAAGGGAGGTTCTCGTCGCGATACGCCAACAGATCGGTCCCCGAAAAGCTGTGGGTGTACGCCTTTCGGCAGACGACCTCGACAATATCGGCCTGACCCCGGACGAGGCATTGGCTTGCGCCGAAGCGCTGGATCGCGAGGGGCTTGTCGATTTCGTAAGTTTGGCGCTCGGCTCCTCGGCCTCTCGCGGTGGCGCCTATCACATCGCCGCCCCCATGCATGAACCGGAAGGATACACCGGCCCCTTCGCCGCCCGTTTCACCGCATCGCTGAATGCACCCGTGATCGTTACCGGCCGCATCGTGCAGCCGCAGACGGCGGAACGGATCGTCGCCTCGGGCCAGGCGGATGCCTGCGGCATGACCCGCGCGCTAATTTGCGACCCCGACCTGCCGCGCAAGGCGCGCGCCGGCCGGGCCGACGACATCCGCGCCTGCATCGGCTGCAACCAGGCCTGTATCGGACATTTCTTTCTCGGGGTTCCAATCTCCTGCATCCAGAATCCGGCTTCGGGGCGCGAGGCGCTTTGTGTTCCGGCTGTGCGGAGCGCATCGCCCAAGTCGGTAGCGGTTGTGGGCGGCGGTCCTGCGGGGATGAAGGCGGCGGCCGAAGCGGCGGAACTGGGCCACCGCGTGACCCTCTTCGAGGCCGCTCCACAGCTCGGCGGGCAGGCGCGGCTGGCACAACTCCTGCCCGGGCGGGCCGAATTCGGCGGTCTCATTACCAACCTGGAACACGAGCTGTCGAAAACGAAGGTGCGGGTTCGGCTGAATGCAAAGACGACTGCGGAGGCGATCGCGGACGAGTCCCCGGACGCCATAATCATCGCCACGGGCGCCACGCCCCGCGCCGCACCGCTTGAGGGCGATCCCGCGATGCAGGTCATCACTGCCGAGAACGTGCTCCGGGACAATCTGCGCGTCGGCAAGGAAGTGGTGATCGCCGACTGGCGTTGCGACTGGATTGGCATCGGACTGGCGGAACGTTTTGTCGCACAAGGCAGCCGCGTGCGGCTGGCGGTCAATGGCGTGCAGCCGGGCGAAGAGCTGATGTCCTACATGCGCGACCATGCCGCCGGGCGCCTCTTCGCAGCGGGCATTGAAGTCATCCCCTATGCGCGCCTGTTCGGGGCGGACGGGGACCAGATCTATTTCGAGCACACCATCGCCCTGCAACCGATCATACTGGAGGGCGTCGATACCCTGGTCACGGTCGCGGGAAGCCTGCCGCGCCGCGATCTTGCGGACGGGCTTAGAGGGCTTGGCGTTCCCGTTCTGGAGGCGGGCGATTGCCGTGCACCGCGCACCGCGGAAGAGGCCGTGCTGGAAGGCTGGCAGGCGGCGCGTGCCCTTTAGCGGGGCTGTCGCTCGGCGCCTTCGACGGGAATGCAGGTTCCATCGCAGTGGATCGCGACACGAGCGGATGCGGGCGGCTGGGGACCGACGAGATACGGCACCAGCGTACCGTAGAGCCTTTGCCCCACGATCAGGCCGCAAAGAAGGTTGGCGTCGCCCGACGGCATCAGGATCGCAGAGGGGCCGCGGCCCGCGCGGATGAGAGAGGCGAGCGCCCCGGGCGTCCCGCCCGATCCGCGGAGTCCCGGCAGCCAGACAACGCGGCCCGAGACGGACATGCCCCGGTCGGGATGCTGCGCATCGACGATCGTCCCGGTGTCCGCGTCGATCCCGCCCCAGATGCTGATCGGAGACCGCAGGATCAGTACGTCGCCCTCGGCCTGTCCCGCCAGAAGCGGCTCGAACCGCGTCATGCGTCCCTCCCGGCTTCGACGACCTGGCCCGCGACGGCGCTCTCGACGCAACTGACAAGGCTCGCCAAGCGACAGCGAAGGCCGAGATCGCCGGAGGAGTAGTGAGCGAACTTGCCCGAGGTCGTCATCACGTTGCCGGAAAGGCCCGAGGGTGCAGGGGGCCAGTAGAGACAGGTATCCTGCACCACCGTGACCCCCGAGGCACGGAGCGCGGCGGCGCTTCCGTCCGCTTCCAGCAGTGCGGCAGTGAATCGATTGAGTTGAAGAAACAAGCCGGTATTCGCCGCGACCTTTCGCCCGGCAAGCAGCGCCGCAAGGGATCGGGCCTCATCCACCGAGGCATGCGGCGTGCCGACGACCACAGCATCCACCGGCCCGCTGTCGAACCCGCTGATCCTCTCCCGCGCGTCCTCCAGCTCCGCAACGCCGACGGTCCGGGTCTCGATGGCGCGAGCCGAAACTGCTACGCGCTCGGCATCCGGCGTCACGCCCTCGATGTGAAACAGGGCAACGCCGCCCCAAGTCGCGCCGCTGGCGCCGAGGGCGCGCAGATCATCCCTGGACGGCCGCGGCATCGGACCGTCGACAAAGACGACACGCGTTCCGGCGACCTCTCCCATACAGAGGCCGAGGAGCACCCAGGTCAGGCCATCGCCGAACGCATCCCCGGGAAGGCGGACGGTCAGCCTGACCTCCGGCAGGCGGCCCGCATCCGTGTGAAGCCCGGCGTCCGGAACCCGGCCGACCAGAGCCGCGGCAAGATCGAGATAGTCGCCGTATTTCGCCGTGCGCACGCCTAGGACGCTGTTGAAATAGGCGACGGCGTTCGATTCCGAACAGGCGACGTGCTCGCCGAAGGACGGCACGCCGGGCAGCTGGTAGGGCGCGCAAGTCAACGTGAGGCGCGCGCCGATATCGCGGTGGAGCTGCAAAAGACGCGCTGTCGTCTCGGCCAGGTCGCGCGCGGCAGGTCCCATGCGCCCGTCGCCCTCGGCCATGCCGGCGATGTTGGTGGATGTGGGGACCGCAACCCGCGCGCCGTAGGCCGCAATCTTCTCGAGAAGGTCCAGATGCGCGGGGCTCGCGCTGAACGTCGTGTTGACATAGGCCGCCGCTATGGGCCGAAGCCTTTCGGCACCCAGGACCCGCCCGGCGGCGATCAGCAGCTCCATCGCCAGCGCCTTCGCCGGTCCCCCGGCGCCATCCGCCCAGGCGCGTTCTTCCGGTGTCAGATACATGTAGCTGACACCCCCGCTGCCCCGTTCTGGCCGCGGGCTCTCGCAGGATGCGGTGCGACCAGAACCTCGGCGAAGGGGTCATGATAGAGAACGGTCATCGCATATCCGTTAGATTTGCGACGCGTTCAGCCTAGAAGCTCTTCTTCGAGAGGATAGGTCGACATTTGTTCGTATCCGTCTTCGGTAATCAGCACCTGCTCTTCCAGCTTCACGCCGTCGCGTTCCCCCACGGCGCCGATATAGCTTTCGACCGTCACGACCATCCCTGGCTCCAGCACGCCGTCATAGGGGTTCGGACCGCGATGCGTGGGGTTGATGCGAGGCCATTCATCGCACATGCCCACGCCGTGGACCGCGCAGGTATAGGCCTGGGCCTGGAACTCTTCCGGGATCGGCCACGCCACCTTCTGGAATTCGCGCAATCCGAGGCCGGGGCGAAGCAGCGCGCGGTTGTGC
>CAZNMK010000139.1:0-7312 GCA_964574045.1 uncultured Roseovarius sp.
GGCGAGCGGGATTGTTGCCGGAATGAGACCAGATTTTTTCGCCGCGCTTTGCCTGAGAATCGCCGCCGCCTTGCTGGTTTTGCCGGGCCTTGCCGGGGCCGGATCGGCGGAATCGCAGGCCCGGCATGGCATAGCTATGTACGGCACCCCTGCCCTGCCACCCGATTTTGTGTCGCTGCCCTATGCCAACCCGGACGCGCCGAGGGGCGGGCGCATCGTCACCGGCAATGTCGGCGGCTTCGATACACTGAACCCGTTCACACTGAAGGGCGAGGCGCCCTGGCAGCTGCGCGAGCTGACGCACGAGTCGCTGATGGGGCGGTCCTGGGACGAACCGTTCACGCTTTACGGGCTTTTGGCCGAATCGGTCGCGACGGGACCGAATCGGGAATGGGTGGAATTCACCCTGCGCGAGGGGGCGCGATTCTCCGACGGCAGCCCGGTCACGGTCGAGGATGTGATCTGGTCCTACGAGACGCTCGGGACCGAGGGCCACCCCCGCTACCGCTCGTTCTGGGCCAAGGTCGCGTCGATCGAGGCCACGGGTCCGCGCAGCGTGCGGCTGAGCTTCGACACCCCCGACCGCGAACTGGCGCTTCTGGCCGGGCTGCGCCCGATCCTGAAGAAGGCGCAGTGGCAAACCCTCGATTTCGCCGCGGCGCGGATCGAGGACATCCCCGTCGGCACCGGGCCCTATGTCGTGGCCGATTACGAGATCGGCCGCCATGTCACGCTCAGGCGCAATCCCGACTATTGGGGGCGCGACCTGCCGTTTCGCCGCGGCACCCACAATTTCGACGAGATCCGCATCGAGTTCTTCGGCGACAACACCGTCCTGCGCGAGGCGTTCAAGGCGCAGACGCTGTCCTATCTGCGCGAGTTCAACGCCGAGGACTGGGCCACCCAGTACGACTTTCCCGCCGTCCGGCGCGGCGAGATCGTACTCAGCGAAATCCCCCACGGCAAGCCCACCGGCATGACCGGTTTCGTCTTCAATACCCGCCGCGCACCGCTCGACGACTGGCGCGTGCGCGAGGCGCTGATCCTGGCGTTCAATTTCGAATACATGAACGACACGCTGACCGGCGGGCGGCAGCCGCGCATCGCCTCGTATTTCTCCAACTCGGAACTCGGCCAGCGCCCAGGCCCGGCGGCGGGGCGGGTGCGCGAGTTGCTGTCGCCCTTTGCCGATACCCTGCTGCCCGGCGCGCTCGCGGGCTACGCCCTGCCCCGGGGCGACGGCACCCCGCGCAACCGCGCCAACATCCGCAAGGCGCTGAAGCTCCTGAACGAGGCCGGCTGGCGGGTCGCCGGCGACGGGGTGCTGCGCAACGCCGGGGGGCGGCCGCTGAGCCTGACGGCGCTGCTGCGCCAGGATGCGCTGCTGGCCGAGGTGACGGCCTATATGGAAATCTACGCCCAGGCGCTACGGCGGCTGGGGATCGAGCTGCGGATCGAGCGTATCGACAACGCCCAGTACCTGGCCCGCGAACGCGATTTCGATTTCGACATCACCTTCATGCGCCGGGCGCTGTCCTTGAGCCCCGGCAACGAACAGCGGTTCTACTGGGGCTCGGCCGCCGCCGACCAGCCCGGCAGCCGCAACCTGATGGGGATGAAATCGCCTGCCGCCGACGCGATGATCGACGCCATTCTTTCCGCGCGCACGCGCAACGAGTTCGTCGCCGCCGTGCGGGCGCTGGACCGGGTGTTGATTTCGGGCCGCTACGTCATCCCGATCCACAGCTACGCCGCAGGCCGCATTGCCCATTTGCGACAATTGCGTTATCCACAGGACAGGCTGCCGGTCTATGGCGACGGGATATGGTTCCTTCCCACGGTCTGGTGGTTCGAGGCAGAAGAATAAAAACAGGCAACCGAAACCCTACGAGGCTCGACGCATGAAAAGGCTGATCGCTCTGGCGCTGCTCGCGGCGGCGCTGTCGGGCTGCGCCACGGTCGACGGCATCGGCCGCGACATCTCGGGCGCGGCGCGCGGCGTTCAAAGCTGGTTCTGACGAGACCGCGCCGGCGCGTCCGGCGTGCGGAAAAACGACCCCGGCGCCGGGCTGACGCTCCGGTCGGTCAGTTGCGCGGGACGATCTTCAGCCAGATGCCGTCCTTTCCCCGCACCGTCAGATGCGCGACCGGCATCGCCGGGCGCGCGCGGTCGGGCTGAAACCGGAACGCGCCGACCAGCATCGACAGGATGAGCGGTCCCTCGATCATGGCAAAGCCGGCCCCGGTGCAGACCCGCGGACCGGCGGAGAACGGGATATAGGCCGCGCGCAGGCACGTCCTGCCGTTCTCGGTGGCAAAGCGCGCCGGGTCGAAATCGTCGGGGCGCTCCCACAGCCGTTCGTGCCGGTGCAGATGCCACGGCGACAGCACGATCTGGCTGCCGGCGGGCACCTCGCGGTTGCGGAAATCCTCGCACCGCGCGGCCTGGCGCACCATCATCGGCACCGGCGGATAAAGGCGCAGCGTCTCGCGAAAGACGTCGCGGGCGATGCGCAGCCGGCCGGCGTCGGAAAACGCCGGTTCGACCGCGCCAAGGACCGACTCGGCCTCCGCCGCCACCCGGTCCTGCCAGTCGGGATAGAGCGCCAGCAGGTAGAGCGCCCAGGCGAGCGCCGAGGCGCTGGTCTCGTGCCCGGCGAGAAAGAAGATCGCCACCTGGTCGACCATCTCGGGCAGGTCGAAGCGTTCGCCCGTCTGCGGATCGGCGGCGGTCATGATCTTGGTGGCCAGGTCGTCGGGGGCCCTGCCCGCCCCGATCGCGGCCATTCGTTCGGCGGTCAGCGTCTCGATCAGGTGGCGGATATGCGCCGCCGTGACCCGCGCCCGGCGACCGTGAAAGCGCGGAAACCAGCGCGGCAGAGGCAGAAACGCGCCGAGGTTCAGCACCGGCTGGCTGCGCTGATGCTCGCGGAAGGCGTCGAAGACCTGTCGCGCCGTGCCGTGTTCGATCGGGATCGAGAAAAGCGTGCGAAAGATCACATCGGCGGCCACGTGGCTGGTCTCGGCCTCGATCTCGACCGGCTCGCCGGTGGCATGGGCACGCAGGCGCTCTACCGCCGCCTGCCCCGCCGCGCGCATCGCCGGAAAGGTGTCGCGCAGGCGCCCGCCCTCGAACGCCGGGTCGATGATCCGCCGCTGCCGCCGCCAGGTGGCGCCGTTGGTGACGAAGACCGAATTGCCCAGAAGCGGCGTCAGCCCCTCGCGGATGCGGTTCGACTTGGGAAAATCGTCCGGACGTTCCCTGAGCACCAGGTCGACCAGCGCCGGTTCGTTGCACAGATACGAGCGGAAGAAGGGCGTCCGGAACTCGGCCATCCAGGCGCGGTAGAGGCGCGCGGGCTGCGCCGACAGGATGTCCTGCCGGAAAAGCCGCAGGTAACGCCACAGCGACACGCGCCCCTGCCGCGCCGGGGGCTTGGGGGGCCGCGTCATGCCGCGGTGCCGATGTATTTCGACGCCGGGCGTTCGATCCGGCTGGGCGAGGCCGGCCTGCCGGCGAAGCGTTCGGCCAGCGTCAGCGGCCCGGCGGTGATACGGAAATAGTCGTAATCGCCGGGGCGGTCGAAGGCGCACATGTACTGGAAATGCAGCCGGAAGAAACGCCAGCGCAGCGTCCGCCAGCGCTCGGGGCTGAGCGTCCGGGTGAACGCCGCCGACAGCACCAGCGGCCAGCGCTTGTCCTTGGGCGCCACGCCCGAGACCGCCACCGGGTCGCACAGCGCAAAGGCGCAGCCGTCCCCCGGCGCGGTGACGTCGACCCAGCTCAGCTCGTCCCGCGCCGAGAGATAGCGCAGATCGGCGCGCAGGCGGTGGGCGTCCGGCAGAAACGACACCATCGGCACCACCTGCCCCAGCGTCAGGAGCGCCAGCGCCGGCCCCTTGGGCGGCACCCTGCCCTGCCGGATCAGATCCGCCAGCACCGAAACCGCCAGATGCGCGCCCGAGGAATGGCCCACCACCAGCACCTCGTCGGCGCCGCCCGTCAGCGCCGCGGCGATCTCGTCGGTGAATTCCGCCATCCGGGCCTCCAGCTCGGGCGGATTGGCGCCGCGGTGACGCGCCGAATAGGCGTAGTCGTGCATCAAGTAGTAGGCGAAAAAGCGGTTGTCGCGGCGGCGGAACCATTCGAGCGCAACCGGCACCGCCGCCAGCCCGCCCCAGGCCGCCCAGGGGTGAGCCAGCGCCAGGAGCCGCCCCAGCCCCCAGGCCAGCAACAGCGCCAGCGCCAGCTGCACCAGCAGGAACCCGACGGGGTAGAGCGCGGCGATGACCGGCCCCTTCCTGAGCCGCATCAGCCGCCACAGCGCGCCCGTGGCGATATAGGTCCAGGCCGTGCGCGCCAGCAGCAGATAGGTGCCGAGGATGCCCTGCGCCATGCTGTCGCGTACGATATCGGACCACACCAGCACGTCGACATCCGCCGTCACCCGTGCCCCGTCGATTTCGGCGGCGATCTGCCAGCCATAGCGAGCGCTGCCGGTTTTTCCCTGGAGGTCGATCGAATAGCCGCAAACCGCTGCCTGCGCCGCGCCTTCCTTGCGGTAGAGCTCGCGGTAGCGGCGCGGATGGATGGGATCGTAGCCCGGAATGTAGAAGACGCGCCGCCGGCGCACGGGTGATTGCGGCAAACTGCTGATACCTCGTCTGGTTTGCGCGCAAACCTAGCGTGGCAATCGGGCGAGAGTAAGACTTAACCGAGCATTCCCAGTGCCGGAAAGGTCTCGAGCAGCCAATAGGAAAAGGCGGAAAAGCCCCCCGACAGCATCAGCAGGCCGATCGTCCACAAGAGCAGGCCCATGATGCGCTCGATCCGCTCCATGTGCCGCTTCATCCAGTTCATGAACCCGCTCAGACGCGGCAGGAACGCCGCCACCATGAGGAACGGCAGCCCCAGCCCGGCGGCATAGACCGCCAACAGCGCCGTGCCGCGCGCCACCGATGCCTCGGACGCCGCCAGCGACAGGATCGCGCCCAGTTGCGGGCCGATGCAGGGCGTCCAGCCAAAGGCGAAGGCAAGTCCCAGCACATAGGCGCCAAAGGCCGACCCGCCCCTGTCGCCGGCGTCGAAACGCGCCTCGCGGTCGAGAAAGCCGATACGGTAGACACCGACGAAATGCGCCCCGAAGATCATCACGACGATGCCCGCCAGGGTGTTGAAATAGCTCTGGTATTGCAGAAACGCCAGCCCCGCCGAAGAGGCCGCGAAACCCAAGATCAGAAACACCGTCGACAGCCCCAGCACGAAAAACAGCGCCGGCACCACCGCCCGCGCCCGTGCCTGCCCGGATGCCGACAATTCCTGCAGGGTGATGCCGCTCATATAGGCCAGGTAGGGCGGCACCACCGGCAAGACGCAGGGGCTGAGAAACGAGATGACGCCGGCCGCCAGGGCCACGGTCATCGCCGGCAAGAGCGCCGCGTCGATGATTTCGATTCCGAACATGCGCCCGCCATAGCCCAATTGCGCGGCAGCGTCACGGGGCGGGATGTCACAACCTTGTGGACAGCGCACGGACCCCGGATTATCTGGGCCTCATGACGCCCGATCACACCATCGACGCCCGCGGGCTGCTGTGCCCGCTGCCGGTGCTCAAGCTGCGCAAGCGCCTGAAATCGCTGGCCGTGGGCGAGGTGCTGGAACTTTGGGCCGACGACCCGGCGGCGGCCATCGACGTGCGGCATTTCTGTACCGAGGCGGGGCAGGATTTCCTCGGCATGGCCGAACGCGACGGCTTCAACGTCTTCGCGGTGCGCAAGACCGGCTCGATGTGAGCTTGCAACGGGTTGTCCACCCGCCCCGGGCGTGACCCGGGGCCTGCCATCGCGAAAGGCGGTCCCGGCCCAAGGCCGGGACGGGTAGTGGATACGGATCGGACACGACAGGCCATGACCCGTCCGGAGGGGGCGCCGCCGGCCTTGGCGTTCGTGGCCGCGCTCAGCGGCCCAGCGACCACCAGCCGCGGCGCTTGGGCGTGCGGTCGTCTTCCGCCTGCCCGTCCTCGTCCCCGGCCGCCGCCGGTTCCGGCTCGCGCTCCGCTGCCGGTTCGGGTGCGGGCCCGGGTTCCGGCGCAGGCTCCGGCTCGGGTTCGGGCGCGGGTTCGGCGGCCACGGGTGCCGGCGCCTCTTGCGCATCCGCCGCCTCGGGCGTGCGCGGTTTCGCCCGGCTGCGCGTGGTGCGCTTCTTCGGGGCCGGTTCGTCGGCCGCCGCGGCCGGTTCGGACACGGTGGCATCGCCGGCCTCCACGGCCTCCGACGCCTCCTCTGCGCCGGCAACGGGTGCCGGTTCCGCCTTGGCCGTTTTCGAGGTGCGGCTGCGTGGCTTGCGGGTGCGCTTGGGCTTTTCGGCGGGTTTTTCGGCCTCGTCCGCGGTGGCGTCGCCGGCCCCTTCGGCAGTTTCGGCCTCCGCCTGTGCCGCTTCGGCGGCCGGCTCTGCCGGGGTTTCCTCTCCGGTCTCGCGTTCCGGTGTCGCCTCTGCGCTTTCGCCGGCCTCGCCGCCCTCGTCCTTGCGCGAACGCGGCTTGGACCGCCGCCGCCTGCGGCGCTTCTTCTTGGGCTTTTCGTCCTCGCCGCCGGGTTCGGGCGTCTCGGCCGCATCGGCGGTTTCGGTTTCCTCGTCCTCGGCCGCGTCTTCGGGCAAGGTGCTGTCGACCGAGATCACCGGCGCGGCCTCGGGCACGGAGCGGGTGGCGGTCTTGAACTTCTCGAGGCTGAAATCGGGGCTGACCAGCGCCGTGTCGCCCTCGATGCGCACCGAGAGGCCATAGCGCGCCTCGATACGCGCGACATGCTCGCGTTTCTGGTTCATCAGATAGTTGGCGATGCCCACCGGGCAGCGAACCAGAACCTCGCGCGAACGCCGGCGCACGCCCTCCTCCTCGATCTGGCGCAGGATCGACAGCGCAAGGTTGTCGTCCGAGCGAATGAGCCCGGTGCCGTGGCAGGCCGGGCAAGGCTGGGTCGTGGCCTCGATCATGCCGGGGCGCAGGCGCTGGCGGCTCATCTCCAGGAGGCCGAAACCCGAGATACGGCCGACCTGGATGCGGGCGCGATCCGATTTCAGCCTGTCCTTGAGACGCTTCTCGACGGCGGCGTTGTTCTTGCGCTCTTCCATGTCGATGAAGTCGATCACGATGAGCCCGGCAAGGTCGCGCAGGCGCAACTGGCGCGCCACCTCTTCGGCGGCCTCGATATTGGTCTTGAGCGCGGTCTCCTCGATCGAGCCCTCCTTGGTGGCGCGGCCCGAGTTGACGTCGATGGCGACCAGCGCCTCGGTCACGCCGATGACGATGTA
>CAZNMK010000140.1:0-7249 GCA_964574045.1 uncultured Roseovarius sp.
TGGTCCGGCGCGGCGCCAGCGTGGCCGAGGATACCACCCTGCTGCCCCCGTCGGTGCTGATCGAACGCGAGCTGTACGACCGGACCGGCGCCCGGCACCGGCTGCGGATCGGTCTGCTGGGGCTTTTGCCGCCGCAGATCATGGCATGGGACAGGTTTCACCTGGGCCGCGAACTCTGCGCGCGCGACATGATGGAAACCGCCGCCGCGCGGGTGCCGATGCTGCGCGCCGAGGGGGCCGACCTGGTGGTGCTGCTGGCCCATACCGGGCTGGAAACCGGTACCCCGGGGGCAGAGGCCGAGAACGCCGCGCTGAGCCTGGCGCGGCTGCCCGGTGTCGACGCGATCGTTGCCGGCCACAGCCACGAGGTCTTTCCCGACCCGGCGGCGCCGGCCCGGGGCGACGGCGCCGACCACCGCGCCGGGACGTTCTGGGATGTGCCGGCGGTGATGGCGGGGTTTCGCGGCTCGCACCTGGGGGTGATCGACCTGGAACTGGTCCGGCACGCGCAGGGCTGGCGTGTCGCCGCCCACCGCGCCGAGACCCGTGCCGTGGCGCCCGGTACCGGCCGGCCGGCAGCGGCGCCGGCCCCCGCGATCGTGGCCGCCGTGGGCCGCAGCCACGCCGCCACGTTGGCGCATATGCGCACGCCGCTGGGGCGCACGGCGCGGCCGATCCACAGTTATCTGTCGCGCTACCGGTGCGATCTGCCGGTGCTGCTGGTGGCCGAGGCCCAGCGCATGGCCGTCGCCCGCGCGCTGGCCGGCGGGCCGCTCGACGGGGTGCCGCTGTTGTCGGCCACCGCCCCCTTTCAGACCGGCGGGCGGGCCGGGCCGGATGCCTATACCGACATCCCCGCGGGGCCGCTGAGCCTGCGCAATGCCGCCGATCTGCAGCCCTTTCCGAACACGCTCTGCGCGCTGTCGCTGAGCGGGGCCGAGCTGCGCGACTGGCTGGAACGCGCGGTGTCGTGCTTTCTTACCCTGCGGCCGGGCCGGCAGGACCAGCCGCTGTGGAACCGCGATTTCCCGGGCAACGTGGCCGATACCGTGCTGGGCCTGCGCTACGAGGTCGACCTGACCCGCCCGCCGCTCTACGACGTGCGGGGCAATCCGCTGGCGGATGCGCCCGCGGGCACCGGCATGGGCGGGCGGATACGCGGGCTTTGTCACGACGGGTCGCCGGTGCGCGCGGGCGACCGTTTCGTGATGGCGGTGAACAGCTACCGCGCCTTTGGCGGCGGTCCCTATCCGGCCCTGCCCGAGGACCGGCTGGTTCATGCCAGCCGTGCGCCGGTACGCGATGCGCTGGCGGATTTCCTGGCCGCCGGCGGGGCCGACGGGTTCTGCCCGGCCCCGGTGTGGTCGTTCACGCCGGTGCCCGGTGCCTCGGCGCTGATCGAGACCGGTCCCGGCCTGCGCGCCCATGCCGACGACATCGCCACGATGGGGCTGACCGATCTCGGGGTTTCCGAGGTGGGGTTTTTGCGCCTGCGCCTGCCGCTTGACGGTACGGCTTGCGAATCCGGCGGCTAGCGCCTATCTGTCGGGGCGAGAGGTTGGCGCGGGCAGGCGCCTCGCCAACCCGGTCAGGTCCGGAAGGAAGCAGCCGTAACGAGCCCCGCTTGGGTCGTTGTCCAGCCTCTCACCTGTTCCCCGCGTAGCCTCGGCATTCGTGGGCGGGAGTTTCGGTTCGACGATCCGGCCGCATCTTCTCCGCCGCCCGCGCAGATGCAAGTGAGGGGCTGCTCTCGCGTCCATGCCCGAGGGCCTCACTCGATGCCTCCCGCAACCCCAAGGTCGCATGAGGTCGTTGGACCGTGCCTCTGCCCGGTTGAACGAGGCCTCGGGGCCAGGCCCGGGGCGGGCGTTTCCGCTCGAATGCCACACGCCCTGGCCAGACCATAGGCTGGATCGCCTGCCCGCCGAGGTCGCGGCGGCCCCGGAGGGCCGCGGCGGCTGCCGGCCCCGACCATCGGAATTGCGGATGTCAGGCCAAGGAAAATACTAATACCGGGAAGCGCCGTGCAAGACCTACCGTCGGGCGGAAATCTCGCGCCAATGTACCTGCACCCGGCCCGTACGAACCGCATCCCGACGGTGCGGTGCGGCCATCGAGGAGAGAGGCGTTCGGGATCGCCATGAAGATATGTCGAGAAACAAGGGGCAAGGGCTGATATACGGCTTTGGCAGGCCATGTGGGAACCTCTGCTCTTGGCCGGACAAGCAACGCGCGTTTCGCCTGAGCCTTCCACTGGAATGCCGGTGGCGCCGGTTTCGAAAGGAATATCATTGGCAGGCCTCCGCGACACATCATACTGGACCTCGAGACGGAACGGCCTTGAATTCCAGCACAAGGCTCTGATCGGGGGGGAGTTCGTTCCGGCCCGATCCGGCGAGACCTTCGACTGCGTTTCCCCGATCGACGGGCGTGTACTGACCCCGGTCGCCTCCTGCGGCGAAGCCGATGTCGATCTGGCGGTTGCCGCCGCGCGCAAGGCGTTCGAGTCCGGCCCCTGGCCGCGCATGGCCGCCAGGGAACGAAAAAGGATTCTTCAGCGGCTGGCGGATCTGATCATCCGCAACGAAGAGGAACTGGCCCTGCTCGAAACGCTCGACATGGGCATGCCGATCCGCGACAGCGTCCTTGTCGACGTGCCGATGTCGGCCGAGTGCGTGGCCTGGTACGGCGAGGCAATCGACAAGCTCTACGACGAGGTCGCGCCGACGGGCCCGGATGCGGTCACGCTGATCCGCAAGGCGCCGCTCGGCGTGGTCGGGGCGGTGACGCCGTGGAACTATCCGCTGATGATCGCCTGCTGGAAACTCGGCCCCATCCTGGCGACCGGCAACACCATGGTCCTCAAACCGGCCGAACAGTCGCCGCTGACGGCGCTCAGACTTGCCACACTGGCGGCCGAGGCCGGCCTGCCCGAAGGCGTGCTGAACGTCGTTCCCGGCTTTGGGCACACCGCGGGCCAGGCATTGGGCCGGCATATGGACGTCGACGCGCTGACCTTTACCGGATCGACCGCGATCGGCAAGAAGTTCCTGTGCTATTCCGGCGAATCCAACATGAAGAAGGTGACCCTGGAATGCGGTGGCAAGACCCCGAACATCGTTCTGAATGACGTCCCCGACATCGACAAGGCCGCCAAGGCGGTCGCGATGGGGATATTCTTCAACCAGGGGGAGGTCTGCAATGCGGGCTCCCGAGTGATCGTGGAGGAAAGCCTGCGCGAGGAGCTGCTGGCGCGGGTCATCGCGGAAAGCCGGAAATTCCAGCCCGGCGACCCGCTCGATCCCGACACCATCATGGGCGCGATGGTCGACGAAGCCCACACCGGCCGGGTTCTCGACTACATCCGCATAGGCAAGGCCGAGGGCGCCAGCGTCGTGGCGGGTGGCGGGCGCGCGCGCGCTCAGAGCGCCGGCTGCTTCATCGAGCCGACGATCCTCGACCGGGTTACCCCGTCCATGCGCGTCGCCCGCGAAGAGATTTTCGGCCCGGTTCTGTCGGTGATTTCCGTTGGCGGCTTCGACGAGGCGATCGGGGTTGCCAACGATACGATCTACGGGCTGGGCGCGGGCGTCTGGACCGGCGACATCGTCAAGGCGCACCGGGCCGCGGACCGGCTGCGGGCTGGCGTCGTGTGGATCAACGGCCACGATCAGGGCGACATCAGCTCGCCTGTCGGCGGATTCGGCCAATCCGGCTATGGACGGGACAAATCCCTTCACGCGATGGACAAGTATCAGGATTACAAGACGACGTGGATCAATCTCATGTAACGCGGGGGCGTTGACGGTTCCGGACCGGCCCGATGGTTCAGCCCGGTCATTCAGGGGCTTTCGCCGGCCCGGCAGGGGCGCCACGCGCACGCGGCTTGTGCAACGCGGGCGCCGGTGCGATTTTCCCGCCGGCTGCAAGGAGGGTTCGACAGTGACAACGATCTGGTATACGCGCTGCCCGGCTCCGACCGCCGCCTCTGTCGCGATCCGGCAGGGCTGGCTGGACGAGGAATTCGCCGCCGACGGCATATCGGTGCGTTCGCTGGCCGAGGCGGCGGACGAAAAGCTGCGGCTGGCGCATTACAGCCACGACCATCCGGCGCTGTTCCGGTTCGGCGGCTATGTCCCGCCGCTGATCGCGCAGTCGCGCGGTGCCGACCTGAAGGTGATCGGGCTGAACTGGCACGACCGGGTGTCGGGGTTCTTCGCGCTGCCCGAAACCGGTCTTCGCGGGGGGGCCGACCTGATGGGCCGCCGCATCGCCCTGCCGGTGCGGCGCAACGACGGGGTGGACTGGTGGCGCGCGACCGTGCTGGCCGGGATCGACCAGCTCTTGCGCTCGACGGGTCTCGAGGCCGGCGATGTCGCCATCGTTCCGGTCGAGATCGACAGAACGTATTTCGCCGACGCCGCCGTCACCTCCGAGGCGCGCCAGTCGCTGTGGGGCGCGCGCAGCCAGTTCGCCATCCAGCGGGAAGAAGTCGCCGCCCTCTATCGCGGCGAGGTCGACGCGGTCTATGCCGACGCGGTGCAGGCGGCCGTGCTGCAGGCCACGACCGGGGCGGTGCCGGTCGAACTCCTGCGCGGATACGAGGACGACAGCGATGCCGGTTTCGGGCATCCATGCGTGCTGACGGTTTCGGCGCACCTGTTGCGCGAGCGGCCGGACCTGGTCGACCGCTGGGTGGCGCGGCTTCTGGATGCGCAGGCCTGGGTCCGGGCGCACCGGTCGGAAACCCGGCGCATATTCGCCAATGACACCGGCCTGCCCGAGGCCCTGCTCGACCAGGCCTTTTCCCCCCGGCTGACCGATCAGGTGGACGTTTCGCTGGCCGACAACCGCGTTGCGCTGCTCGAACGCAAGACCGACCACCTGTTGCGGCACGGGTTTCTCGATCATGAGTTCGATTTCGGCGCCATGATCGACCGCGGGCCGCTCGACCGGGCGATGGCGGCGCGGACGGCGGGCCGCAGGGCCTGATCCATGGGCGCCGGACCGACGACCTGCCGCTGTCGGCCGGAAAGCATGCCGAAGTCATAAACAGAGGGAATGTTTATGGAACCAATACTCATTTGATTTTATACATCAGCTCGCCGATCCTCTTCGCAGGGCGCGACCCGGCCGGCATGACCGCGACACGCGGGGCGGCCGAGCGGCCCGCGCCGATGCCATCGGGGCCGTCAACCCCGGCACCAGCACGTATGACGCGAACGAGTGAGGGCTGAAATGGCTGCCGTCAAACCGAGACCCGGCATTCTGAATATCCGCGAACACATGATCAACGCGCCGGCGACCGCCGCCGGCCCGGCGATCGGCATTGCCTCGAACGAAAGCGCCTTCGGCGCGAGCCCGCGCGCCTATGACGCCGCCGCCGCCGCGGTGCGCGGCTTCTCGCGCTATCCCGAGGGCGGCCCCGAGCAACTGGCCGCCGCCATCGCCAGGGCATGGTCGCTCGACCCCGACCGGATCGCCTGCGGCAGCGGATCGGACGACCTGCTGGCGCGGCTGGCGCGGGCGTTTCTGCTGCCGGGCGACGAGCTGATATGCAGCGTGAACGGCTATCAGAAGTTTCCCAACTATGCCCACGCCAACGATGCGACCCCGATCAGGGTCGACGACGATGATTTCACCGCCGACGTCGACGCCATCCTGGCGGCGGTGACGCCCAGGACGCGCATCGTGATGATCGCCAACCCGGACAACCCGACCGGATCGCTGCTGAGCGCATCCGAAGTGCGGCGCCTGCATGCCGGCCTGCCGGGCAACGTGGTTCTGGTGCTCGATTCGGCCTATGCGGAATTCGTCGCGTCGCCGGATTTCGAGATGCCGGACCGGCTGGTCGAGGAATTCGACAACATCGTCATGACCCGGACCTTTTCAAAGGTGTACGGCCTGGCCGGCGCCAGGGTCGGCTGGATCTACGGCCCGCCGGCCGTGGTCGATGCCGTCAAGCGGATCGGGATCACCTATCCGCTGAGCGGCGCGTCGCTGGCCGCGGCCCGGGCGGCGGTCGAGGACGAGGCCCATATGCGCCATGTCGTCGACGAGACCATACGCCTGCGCACGGCGTTTTCCGACCGGCTCGCGGCGATGGGGCTCAAGGTCTACCCGTCCGAGACCAATTTCGTTCTGGTGCGCTTCCCCGACCCGAGCCGCGGCGCGGTTGCCGCCGACAGGTTCCTGTTGTCGAAAGGGATCATGGCGCGCCGGTTCGGCGCCCCGAGTTTCGCGGAATTCGTGCGCTTCACCATCGGTCTCGAGGACGAGATGAACGCAACCGCGGGGGCGCTGGAGGAATTCCTCGCAATGAAGGGAGTCGCGTGATGGCCGATGCTGCCACAAGGACCTCCGCCGCCGGCGATCCGATCAGCGGCGCTGCGGTCATCGAGGCGCTCAAGGCGGCCGGCGTCGAAATCGTCGCGGCCCTGCCCGATCTGGAGACCTGCGAAAAGCTGCTGTGGCCGATCCGGTCGGACCCCGATCTGAGGCTGATCCAGGTCTGCAAGGAAGACGAGGGCGTCTCGATCTGCGCGGCGCTGTCCTATTGCGACAAGCGCGCCATCATGTCGATGCAGCACACCGGCTTTCTCGATTCGATCAACGCCATCCATCATATCCCGGTCAACTACGATCTGCCGGTGATCATGATCGTCGGGTTGCAGGGGCTGGAAGCCGGCCAGCCGCCGGCAGAGGCCGAACGCCCCGACATCCGCTTCGTCATACCGGCGCTCGAGGCGATGGGTCTCGGCTATACGATGCTCGACCGCGAAAGGGATGCGGAGGTTCTGACCGCGACCATCGACGAGTGCTACGCGAACTCGAAGCCGCATGTCTTTCTCTTTGGACGGAGGCCTGTCTGAGCCATGATGAAACGTGACGCAGCGCTCAAGGTTCTCGCCCGGCACTATCCCGACGGGATCGTCGTGCCGGTTTTTCAATCAGCGTTCGACTGGATGGGGATACGGCCGCATCCGCTCAACTACCTGTGCACCGGCGCGATGGGGCAGGCGGCATCGCATGCGCTCGGGCTGGCGGTCGGCTGTCCAGAGGAAAAGGTCGTCGTCCTCGACGGCGACGGCAGCCTGTTGATGAATCTCGGCAACCTGGTGACGACAGCCAATGCCGCACCGAAGAACCTGGTGCATTTCGTCTGTTACAACGGGCTCTACGAGGTCAATGGCCGGTTTCCTGTGCCGCGCGAGCGGGAGATCGACTTTGCCGCGATCGCCAGGGCCGC
>CAZNMK010000141.1:0-7194 GCA_964574045.1 uncultured Roseovarius sp.
TGTGGAACGGCACGCCGGTCTTCGGCCTGCCCGGCAACCCGGTGGCGGCGATGGTGTGCACGCTGATCTTCGCGCGCCCGGCGCTGGGGCTCATGGCGGGCGAGGGCTGGCGCGAGCCGCAGGGCTTCGAGGTGCCGGCGGCGTTCTCCAAGTCGAAAAAGCCGGGGCGGCGCGAGTACCTGCGCGCGCGGATGCGGGGCGGGCGGGCCGAGGTGTTTGCCTCCGAAGGGTCGGGGCGCATCAGCGGGCTGAGCTGGGCCGAAGGGCTGGTCGAGCTTGGCGACGGCGCCGCCGAGATCGCGCCGGGCGATCCGGTGCGGTATATTCCCTACGGGAGTTTCCGGTAGAGGTAGTCACCAAACCTGTCTCGAATTCGATATGGTCGCCCGCCCGGCGGGTACCGCCGGGCAGCCCCCGACCGCCCCCCCCCGGGCGGGGGCTTCACCCCCGCCCGCGGTCGGGGACTGCCCTCTGCGAACATGAAAAACCGACCTGGCCTCAATGTGTTACGTGTGACCCTCGCCCCGGCCGCCGCAGCACCGCCATGTAGAACCCGTCCATGCCGCCCCGCTCGGGCCAGTAATCGGGGCGCAGGCGCAGCCCGCCCTCTTGCGTGATCCAGCCGGGCTCGATCCCCGGCAGGTCGAGCGCGGCGCGGTCGGCCGCAAGCCCCGGATGCCGGGCAAGCGCCGCCTCGACCTGGCATTCGCCCTCGTCGGGCAAAAGAGAACAGGTGCAGAAAACGAGCCGCCCGCCGGGGCGCAAAAGCGTCAGCGCGCGGTCGATCATCCGTTCCTGGAGCGCAAAGAGCGCGGCGAAGTCCGACCCGTCCCTGGCATGGGGCAGGTCGGGGTGGCGGCGGATGGTGCCGGTGGCCGAACAGGGCGCATCGACGAGGATGGCGTCGTATGGCCCGCCCGCGTGGGTCAGCGCGTCGCCGACAACGCAGGCCGCCGAAAACCCGGTGCGCGCCAGGTTCTCGCGCACCCGCTGCATCCGCCTCTGCGAGATGTCGAGCGCCGTCACCTTGGCCCCGGCGGCGGCGAGTTGCAGCGTCTTGCCCCCCGGCGCGGCGCACATGTCCAGCACCCGTTCGCCCGGCTGCGCCGCCAGCAGACGCGCGGGCAGCGCGGCGGCGGCGTCCTGCACCCAGAACGCGCCCTCGGCATAGCCCGGCAGGGCCGACACCTGCCCTGCCTCCGGCAGCCGGACCGACCCCGTGGGCAACAGTACCCCGCCGAGCCGCCGGGCCAGTTCGGCGGCATCGCCGCGCGCGCTCAGATCGAGCGGCGCGCCGGCGAAATGCGCCTTTTCCATCGCGCCCACCGCGCCCTTGCCCCAGGCCGCGACCAGCGGATCGCGCAGCCACCCCGGCAGGCGCGGGATGCGCAGGTCGCGCCAGCGGCGCAGATCCTCGTCCGCGACCTTGCGCAGCACCGCGTTGACCATCGCCCGCCGCCGGGACTGGGAAACCTGTTCCACCAGGTCGTCGACCACCCCATGCGCCGCCCCGCCGCTGCACAGCTCGACCGTGCCCAGCCGCAGGACGTTCAGCACCGGCAGCGGCGGGCGCTTGCGCAGATGGCGGTCGAGGATGCGGTCGGCGCGCTCGATCCCGCGCAGCGTGTCCAGCGCCAGCCGGCGGGCGGCGGCGCGCTCGGACGGGGCGAGGCTGGCAAAGGCGGGCCGGGCGGTCAGATCGGACAGCATCTCGCCGCGTTCCGTCACCCCGGCGATCAGGCACAGGGCCGCGCGTCTGGCGGGGCTTTTGAGGGATGACATGGGGCGCGGGTCCTTGGCCTTGGCTAAGGCGACGGCTATATCAGGAGGCAAAGCCGGAAGGAAGCCGAGCCATGGATAGCGAAAAGAAAGATCTGCCGCCGGCTGCCCTGCGGGCACTGGCCGAGGCCGAGGAACGGCGCCGGAACGCCCCCCGGCCCGACCTGCCGCCGGAAGTCGGCGGGCGCGAGGGGCCAGAACCCGTGCGCTATGGCGACTGGGAGAAAAAGGGCATCGCGGTCGATTTCTGATCCCGGCTCGCGATCCCGGGACGCTGCGCCCGGACCGCGCCCGTGGATCGGGTATTTGGACCAAGAGGAAACCCCGAGCGGTAAATTCTTCCTGGCAAGAATACCCACATCCAACCGCTGCCTATCGGTGCGACGTGCATCAGGGCGTGTTGCAATGGATCGGTTTCACGCCCGCCCCGGCCCCCGAGCCGGGCCCCCGCGCCAGTGGGATGAGGTCCCGGGTCAAGCCCGGGACGGGTGGTTCCGATCGAACGCGACATGCTCTAAGTTCAGTGGCCCTTGAGCCCCAGCACGTCGAGCATGTCGTATTCGCCGGGTTTCCTGCCCAGGGCCCAAAGCGCGGCCCTGAGCGCGCCGCGGGCAAAGATCGCCCGGTCGGTGGCGATATGGCGCAGCACCACGCGCTCGCCCTGGCCGGCGAAGATGACGTCGTGCTCGCCGACGATGTCGCCGCCCCTGATGGCGTGAAAGCCGATATGGCCGCGCTCGCGCTTGCCGGTCATGCCGTCGCGGCCCCGGTCGGCGACGCGCCCGAGCGCCACGCCGCGCCCCTCGGCCGCGGCCTCGCCCAGCATCAAGGCGGTGCCCGACGGCGCGTCGACCTTCTGGTTGTGGTGCGCCTCGATCACCTCGATGTCGAAATCGTCGTCGAGCGCCGCGGCGACCTGCCGGGCGATCTGCACCAGCAGGTTGACGCCGAGGCTCATGTTGCCGGCGCGCACGATGGTGGCGTGGCGCGCGGCGGCGCCGATCCTGTGCAGATCCGCCTCGGTCAGCCCGGTGGTGCCGATCACGTGAACGCAGCGCGCCTGCGCCGCCAGCCCGGCGAACTCGACCGTAGCCGCCGGCGCGGTGAAGTCGATGACCGCATCGGCGCGCGCGATGGCCTCGAGCGGATCGTCGCTGACCGCGACGCCCAGCGCAGGACCGCCCATCGCGGTACCCACGTCCTGCCCGATCCAGCCGTGACCCGGGCGTTCGACCGCACCCGCCAGCCGCGCCCGGCCGCTGTCATGGATGAGGCGGATCAGCATCCGCCCCATCCGCCCCGAGGCCCCGGTCACCACAATCCCCGGCAGATCGCTCATCGTCCGTCTCCACGCTGTTGCCGCCCTTTCCCTAGCGCAGTCATCGCCGCTTGGCAAAACCCCGCCAAGGGCTTAGATGCAGGGCATGGCGAAACGCGACTTTCATGACGGCCCCGGCCCCTCGCAACGGCAGCTTCGCGTCGGCGAACTGATCCGGCGGACATTGTCCGAGGTGCTGGCGCGCGGCGACGTGCACGACCCCGACCTGAACCGGCTGTCGGTGACGGTGGGCGAGGTGCGCACATCGCCCGATCTCAAGGTCGCCACCGCCTATGTGCTGCCGCTGGGCGGCGCGGGCCAGGAGGATGCGATCGCCCTGCTGGCGCGCAACAAGGGCGCGCTGCGGCGCATCATAGGCCGCAAGCTGGCGCTGAAATTCGTGCCCGAGCTGCGCTTTCGCATCGACGAGACCTTCGACAAGCTGGACGAGACCCGCCGCCTCTTTGCGCAGGAAACCGTGCGCCGCGACGTCGAAGGCTAGGCTCCATGCGCATCCTCTGCCTGCTGCTGCTCCTGGGGCCGGCGGTGCCGGCCGCGGCGCTGGAATGCGGGCCGGTGGCGCATGAGGGCGCCGAATTCACCGTCTGCCGGGCCGATGCCGCCAAGACCGATCTGCGCCTTTTCCTGAACGATCCCGAAACCGGGGAGCCACTGGGCAGCTTTGCCAATCTGCGCGCGATGCTGGCGCGCGACGGGCTGGTGCCGGTCTTTGCCATGAATGCCGGCATGTACCACCAGGACCGCAGCCCGGTGGGGTATTACGTCGAGGACGGGACCGAGCTGGCGCCGCTCATACGCTCGGCCGGGCCGGGCAATTTCGGGCTGTTGCCCAATGGCGTCCTCTGCATCGGCGAAGGCTGGGCGCGGGTGATCGAGACCGGACGCCTGGCCCGCGAACGCCCCGCCTGCCGTTTTGCCAGCCAGTCGGGGCCGATGCTGGTGATCGACGGCGAACTGCATCCGCGCTTTCTGCCCCAAAGCGACAGCCTGCATGTGCGCAACGGCGTCGGCACCTCGGCGGACGGGCGCACGGTGTGGTTCGCGATCTCGCGCGCGCCGGTCAGTTTCCACCGCTTCGGCACGCTTTTCCGCGACGCGCTGGGCGCGCCGCAGGCGCTCTATTTCGATGGCAGCGTCTCGCGCCTTTACGCGCCGGGCATCGGCCGGCACGATGGCGGCTTTCCGATGGGGCCGATGGTGGGGGCGGTGGTAAAGGCCGGCGATTGACGCGGAGCAAGGCTCTTGCTAGCCGGCAGGCCTCATTGGCAACCCCAGGGACGGCATCACGCATGGGACGCAAACGCAAGGGCCGCGACATTTCCGGCTGGCTGGTCGTCGACAAGCCCGCGGGCATGACCTCGACCGCCGTCGTCAACAAGGTGCGCTGGGCGTTCGGGGCAAAAAAGGCGGGTCATGCCGGTACGCTCGACCCGGCGGCGACGGGGGTGCTGGCGGTTGCGCTGGGCGAGGCGACCAAGACCGTGCCCTACATCGCCGACGCGCTCAAGGCCTATGAATTCGGGGTGCGGCTGGGGCAGGCCACCAATACCGACGACACCGAGGGCGAGGTGATCGCCACGTCGGACAAGCGCCCCGCCGATGACGAGATCAAGGCGGCGCTCGGCGCCTTCGTCGGCGAGATCATGCAGGTGCCGCCGCAGTATTCGGCCGTCAAGATCGACGGCCAGCGCGCCTACAGGCTGGCGCGCGCGGGCGAGGAGGTCGAGATCGCGCCGCGCCCCTTGTGGGTCGAGGAGCTGGTGATGACCGACCGCCCCGATGCCGATCATGTCACGCTGGAGATGGTCTGCGGCAAGGGCGGCTACGTCCGTGCCATCGCCCGCGACCTGGGGCAGGCGCTGGGATGCCTCGCCCATGTCGTCTGGCTGCGCCGGGTCTGGTCGGGGCCGTTCGAGGCCGAGGGCGCGCTGGGCATCGACGAGATCGACAGGCTGGCGCGGACGCCGGAACTGGACGCGCATCTGCGCCCGCTCGAGGACGGGCTGGCCGATCTGCCGCGCGTCGTGGCCACCGACGAGGGCGCGGCGCGGCTCAGAAACGGCAACCCCGGCATGGTGATCGCGCAAGGGGTCGAGTATGGCGACGAATGCTGGGCCGCGCATCGGGGCCGCGCGGTGGCGGTGGGCCGGTTCAGGGCGGGCCAGCTGCACCCCGCGCGGGTCTTTCTGAGCCCCCCGGAGGAGGACTGAGATGGCCGCGCCCGAGGACCGGCACGACCCCGGCGGCAAGGTCCGCCTGCGCCTGCCCGAGGGGGTGGCGGGCGAGGCGGTGTTCTCCGACTGCGGCCGCTACCGGCAGGCGCTGATCCGCGACTGGACGCCGCCGGGGCGCGCGCCGCGGGCGGTGCTCTTTGTCGGCATGAATCCCTCGGTCGCGGCGGCCGAGGTGTCGGACCCGACCTGCCACCGCGAGCTCGTCTTCGCGCGGGACTGGGGGTTCACCCGCTACCTCAAGGGCAACGTGCTCGACTGGCGCGCGACCGCGCCCGGCGACATTCCACGCGACCCCGCGCTTGCCCGCAGCCCGGCCAACATTCCGGCGCTGGTGGCGATGGCATCGGAGGCGGAGATGGTGGTGATGGCCTGTGGCAAGCTGCACAAGCGGTTCGCGCCGCTGGTGGCCGAGACCGTCGCCGCGCTGGGTGCAACGGGGCGGCAGATGAAATGTCTCGGGCTCAACAAGGACGGCTCGGCCAAACATCCGCTTTACCTGCGCAAGGATACGCCGCTCAGGGATTTCCCGTATCCGGGATGAGGCGTGCCCCTCAGCCGGGCGGTTCGACCAGGATGGCGCGGAAATCGTTGACGTTGGTCAGCGTCGGCCCGGTGACGACCTGTGCGCCGATGCGGCCGAAAAACCCGTGCGCGTCGTTGTCGGCGAGCGCGGCGGCGGCATCCGCCCCATGCGCCAGCGTGCCGGGACCGATCAGCGCGCCGGCGACCTCGGCGGCGCCGTCGACCCCGTCGGTGTCGCAGGCGATGGCGTGGATGCCCGGCGCCCCGTCCAGCGCCAGCGCCAGCGCCAGGGCGTATTCGGCATTGGGTCCGCCGATGCCGCCGCCGCGGCGCGTCACCGTCAGCTCGCCCCCCGACAACAGCAGCACCGGCGCGTCGCCGGGGGTGAGCCCGGCCTGCACCTCGCGCGCCAGTTCGGCATGCGTCGCGGCGACCTCGCGCGCCTCGCCCTCGAGCGCGTCGCCCAGGATGCGCACCGTGCAGCCCGCCTCGCGCGCCAGTTCCGCCGCCGCCGCCAGCGATTGCGCCGGCGCGGCGATGACGGTGTTTTCCACGCGCGACAGCCGCCTGTCGCCCGGCGGGACCACGCCAGAGGGCGCATCCAGCACCGCCCGCACCGAGGCCGGCATGGCGATGGCATGGCGTGTCAGGATCGCGCGCGCGTCGCTGGGCGCACTTGCCTCGCCCACGGTCGGGCCCGAGCCGATATCGCCCGGATCGTCGCCCGGCACGTCCGAGATCATCAGTGCCAGCACCCGCGCGGGGTACGCGGCGGCGGCCAGCTGCCCGCCCTTTACCCCGCTCAGGTGCTTGCGCACCGTGTTCATCTGCCCGATGGGCGCGCCAGAGGCCAGCAGTGCGGCGTTGATCGCCTGCTTTTCGGCCAGCGAGATCGCGCCCGCCGGCTCGACCAGCAGTGCCGAGGCGCCGCCCGATATGAGCGCCAGCACGAAATCGCCCTCGCCCAGCCGGCCGAGCATCTCCAGCATCCGCCGCGTCGCCGCCTGTCCGGCCTCGTCTGGCACCGGATGCGCGGCCTCGACGATCTCGACGCCGCGGCAGGGGCGGGCATGGCCGTAGCGGGTGATCACCAGCCCCGCGCAGGGGCCCCAGGCGGCCTCGGCCGCCTCGGCCATGCGCGCGCTGGCCTTGCCGGCGCCGACGACCGCCACCCGCCCCGGCGGGCGGTCGGGCAGGTGGCGGGCCAGGCTGCGCATCGGGTCGGGGGGCGGGGCCGCGCGGGGGGGGGGGCGGGGGCCGGGGGGGGGGGGGGGGGGGCCGGGGTGTTGGGGGGGGGGGGGGGGGGGGGGGCCCCGCCCC
>CAZNMK010000142.1:0-7182 GCA_964574045.1 uncultured Roseovarius sp.
CTGGCGCCCGAGGCCAGGGGAATAAAGCCGGGCGATGACATCTCGGTGCTGCATCCCATCCAGCAGGCGTTTCTGGAAAAGGGCGCCACGCAATGCGGGTTCTGCATCCCCGGCATGATCATGAAGACCGCGACGCTGTTGCAGAACAAGCCGAACCCGAGCCGCGACGATATCGTAAAGGGTCTGTCGAAGAATCTCTGCAGGTGCACAGGTTACACGAAGATTCTCGAAGCGGTCGAATATGCGGCGCAACTGATCAATGAGGGCCGCAGCGGTGTCACGCCGGGTGTCGGCGATGGCGCGGCGGTCGGCGGCAACGTGGCAAGACTGGACAGCCCCGCGACCGTGACGGGCGAAGCGGTCTATGCCGCCGACATGCAGATGGAGGGAATGCTGCACGCCAAGCTGCTGCGGTCGACCCACCATCACGCGCGCATCGTCTCGATCGATACGTCCGAGGCCGAGGCGATGGACGGCGTCGAATGCGTCGTGACTGCCGACGACATCCCCGGCACGCCCTACCTGCCCAATTGCCAGCCGCAGGTCCATGTCTTTCCCAAGGATCGCATCCGCTTCAAGGGAGAGGCGCTGGCCGGTGTGGCGGCCCGCACGGAGGCCATCGCCGAGGCGGCGCTGAAGCGCATCAGGGTGGTGGTCGAGGAACTGCCCCACGCCATCGAAGTGGCCGACGCCGCCCATCCCGATGCCGCACCGATGTACGATCATTCGCCGCGCGTCTCTGCGCCCGAGGAAGTATCCTGCGGCGATATCGACGCGGGCTTTGCCAAGGCCGACGTGATCATCCAGAACGACTACAAGGTGCCGGTGCGCGAACACGCGGCGATGGAGCCGGAATCGGCGCTTGTCTACATGAAGGACGGTCAGCTGATCTGCGTGACCGGCCTCTATCATGCGTTTGTGCAGGGCACGCAGTCCATCGCCAACAACCTGGCGATGAAGCAAGAGGATGTGCGGATCGTCTGCCCCGCCATGGGGGGCAATTTCGGCACCCGCGGCGACACCCTGATCGCGGTCGCCTGCGGGATGATGGCGCAGAAAACCGGCAAGCCGATCCGCATGGTCTTTTCGCGCAAGGAAAGCATACTCGGCTCCTGCAAGGCGCCATCGGTCGATATCCGTTACAAGACCGGCGCCACCAGGGACGGGCGCATCGTTGCCGTCGACGTCGAGGTGATGCATGGCGCCGGCAGCTGGGCCCCCTTCCTGATCGACAAGACCACCCAAGGGGTCGAGCTGTGCTATTACGAGACCGTCGGCGCGCTGCTGTCCCATGCCACCGGCCCGTACGAGATCGAAAACGTGCGCGCGCGGGCCTGGGACGTTCTGACCAACGGGCCGCGCTATGTGCCGCTGCGCGGAACCAACGCGAATTACCTGCCCCTGGCCTACGAAAGCCAGGTCGATCTGGTTGCCGAGGCCTTGGGCCTCGACCCCCTTGAGGTGCGCCTGAAAAACGCCATCCGGCTGGGGTCGAAAACCCATTTCGGCCAGACGCTGAACGAGCATGTGTCGATGGTCAAGGAGCTGGAACTGCTCAAACCCCATTACGACGCGGCCCGGGCACGGCTTGAAACGCGCCGCGCCGCAGCCAAGGGGCCGTGGCGCCCGGGGCTGGGCATGGGGTCGGGCTGGCGCAATATCGGCTACCTGAAGACCTCGATCACCGCCGGCGCCGAGCTGACCGAGGACGGCAAGGTTCATGTGATGGCCGGATCGGTCGAACAGGGACAGGGGCCGACGACGCAGTTCGCCCAGATCGCGGCCGATCAGATCGGGGTTGCGATGTCCGAAATGCGGGTAACGCTGGGCGATACCGATGCCGCACCCTATCCGGTGCCGACATTCAGCTCGATCTCGACCGTCGGCACCGGCAAGGCGGTGCAACTGGCGGCGGAAAAACTTGCCGGCAAGATACGAAACGCGGCGGCAGAGATGCTGCAAACCCCGTCCGAGAACCTGGCGGTCAGGGGAAACCGGGTGTTCCTGGCCGCGAACCCGGAGATCGGCACGACCTTGGCCGAGATAGCCCGGCATTTCGCCGACGCGGGGCAATCCAGCCTGTCGGAGAGCGAAATTCCCTGGAGCGGCGAGGCGCCGACCATTCTTTACGGCTACAATACCGGCCTGATGGAACTGGATGTCAACATCGAAACCGGCGCGGTCCGCCTGCTGAACCATGTCAATGTCTGCGATCCGGGCACGCGGATCAATCCGCAGGCGGTCGACGGTCAGATCGACGGGGCCATCGCCTTCGGCGTCGGATTTGCCCTGTCCGAACGGTTTCATCCCGACAATCCGGCGACACTGGAAGGGTACGGTCTGCCTTCCACCAAGAGCGTGCCGCCGAACGTCACCCGGCTTTATGTCGAGGATCCGCTGGAACGCGGACCATTCGGGGCCAAGAGCATGGCCGAGCATCCGGGCATATCGCCCATACCCGCGATCATAAACGCCATCGCCAACGCCACCGGCGCGCGCGTCCGGGAGATCCCGGCCACGCCCGACCGCGTCTTGCAGGCCCTCAACAGGATGGCAGCCGAATAACAACGTGCAAGAGCCCGCCAAGGGAAAACAAAACCGGGAGTGAAAAATGACAAGATCGACAAAACCCACCGGCCTGACACGCCGCAAGATGCTGGCGACCGCGGCCGGGGCCGTTGCCGCCTCCAGCGTGCTGGGCGCACCGCTTCATGCTGCCGGCAAGCGCAAATTGCGCTACATCGCCTTCATCAGCCGCAACACGGTCTGGGGCAAGCCCTTTGACTTTCTCGCCGACGAAGTCGCGCGTCTGTCGAACGGCGAGCTTGAGATCGAGTACGCCGGCGGCTCGGACGTGATCAACGGCTTCGACGCACCCGAGGCGATCGCCAATGGCGTCTTCGACATGAGCCATTCGGCCAATTCCTACTTCGCGGGGGCGATGCCGTCCTCGATTTGCCTGGCCAGCGGCAATGCCTCGCCCGGGGCGCTGCAATCGGCCGGTGTACTGGACGCGTATGCCGACATCCTGATGCAGCAACGCGGCGTCAAGATGCTGGGCATGCCGCTGACCGGCGTCGGCTACGTGTTCCAGGTGAGCGGCAAGCCCAGCGAACTGTCGTATTTCAAGGGCAAGAAAATCCGATCGATCCCGCTCTACGATCCGATCCTCGAGGAATTGGGGGCAACCCCGGTCACCACTTCGCCCGCCGAAGCCTATACGGCCATGGAACGCGGCGTCGTACACGGGCTGGGCTGGCCCGATATCGGCCTTCTGGATTTCAAGTTCTACGAGCAGGCCAAGTTCGTCATGCTTCCGGATTTCTACCAGCTGCGCACCGTGACGCTGATCAACCCCAACTCGTTCGACAGCCTGCCCGAAGAGCTGCAGGCCGTGTTGATGGAGGCCTCGGCCTCGGCCGATGCCATCGGCAACAAATGGGCCAAGGAAAAACGCGATGCCGAACACGCCGAAATGAAAGCGGCCGGTGTCGAGTTCGTCTCGCTCAGCGATGAAGAAGGCGCCCGGTTTCGTGCATTGACGGAAGAGAAGCTGTGGGAGAAGGTATCGTCGCAGGCAGCGGACGATGCCGCGCGGCTGAAACCGCTCTTCGATGCAGCCGCCGCGGCCTGATCGGAGCGAATGACAAGCGGGGGGGCCGACATCGGTCGTGTGCCCCCCAAGTACGGCAGCCGGTCGGGAAGGTTGGGGGATGCTGAGCGCCATGACCGTCGTGCTTGAACGCGTCGCCCTGTGGATGGCCGTTGCCGCAGCCGGACTGATCCTGGCGATGAGCTGCTGGATCACCTACGATGTCCTGACGCGCTATTTCCTGGATTTTGCCTCTCCCTGGGCGTTCGATCTGTCGGAATATGCACTGATCTGGATCACCTTTCTGGGCGCCCCCTGGGTGCTGCTGCAGGACCGCCACATCCGGATCGAACTGCTGGTGGATGTGCTGCCGCGTCCCGCGCAGCGTGTGCTGGGCATTTTCGTCAGCGTCATCGCATTTTTCGCCTGCCTGGTTCTGGCCTGGAAAACCGGCGTGGCCGCGGTTCAGTATTACGAGAACAACATCATGATGCCGCGCATCTGGCGCATCCCGCGGATCTGGCCCTACAGCATCATTCCGGTCGGGAGCGTCTTCCTGGCCCTGGGCTGTCTGGTACGCCTGCGTCTCTACCTGACCGACCCCGATCCCGAGGCGGCGCTAAATACGCGCGCCTCTGCCGGGCAGAATGCCGGCCAGGCGGATGATCGCGGAGCGAAGCACTGATGGATTGGATCGCCGATCTGGCGCTGTTTTTCGGCCTGCTGGTCGCGATGATGCTCAGCGGCATGCCGGTGGCCTTCGGGTTCATCGCGCTGAACATCGTCGGGCTTTACTTTTATCTCGGCATCGGATCGCTGTCGCTGCTGGCCACCAGCTCGTTCTCCTCGGTCGGACAGTTCGCCCTGATACCCATCCCCCTCTTCATCCTGATGGGCGAGCTGCTGCTGCGCACCGGGCTGGCCGGCAAGACGGTCGAGGCGGTGGATCAGTGGATCGGCCGTTTACCGGGGCGGCTGTCGTTGTCCTCGGTCGGGGGCGGCACGCTTTTCGGCGCTCTCAGCGGCGCCAGCATGGCATCGGTCGCCATGCTCGGATCGACCTTGGTGCCCGAGATGACCAAGCGCGGCTACAAGTCCGAGATGTCGGTCAGTTCGATCCTGGCGGGCGGCGGGTTGGCGGTCTTGATCCCGCCCAGCGCACTGGGCGTTCTGCTGGGCGCGCTGGCAAAGGTGTCCATCGCCGAATTGCTGTTGGCGGGCATATTTCCCGGGGTTTTGCTGGCCGCTCTCTATTTCGTCTATTTTGCGGCCCGCGCAACGCTGCAGCCGCATCTTGCGCCGCCCTATGACGCCCCGAGGACAACTGTCGGCCACAAGCTCTACACCTTGCTGACCATATCGCCGCTGCTGGGGCTGATCATGGTGGTCACCGGGTTCATCTTTCTCGGCATCGCCACGCCTTCCGAATCCGCTGCTATGGGCGTGATCGCCACCTTGATCGTGGCGGCCCTCTATCGCCGCCTGACATGGGCCGCTCTGAAGAAGGCGCTGATGTCGACGATGACGATTTCGGCGATGATGCTCCTGGTGATTGTCGGCTCCACCGCCTTTGGCCAGCTTCTCGCGGCCAGCGGAGCGACGGCGTCGCTTGTTGCTTGGGTCGGCGCACTGGCGATCGCCCCGATCCTGTTGGTGATCGCCATGCAGGGGATCGTACTGCTGCTGGGATGCTTCATCGACACGATCTCGATCATGCTCATTTCGATCCCGGTCTTCATGCCGGTCATCCTGGAACTGGGGATCGAGCCGATCTGGTTTTGCATCCTGATCCTCGTACAGCTGGAGCTGGCCGGGATCACCCCGCCCTTCGGCGTGCTGCTGTTCGTCATGAAAGGGGTGCAGCAGCATCTGAAGGTGTCCGAGATCTACCGCGCCGCGATGCCGATCGTCCTGATCCAGATCCTGCTGGTGGCGATCTTGATGATCTTTCCTCAGATCGTTACGACGTTGCCCGAAATGATACGCCAATGACCTGTACGGTATGAGCATGGACCCTACGGACAGCAAGCCGATCATCCGCCGCGATGCCGCCGCCACCAAGGCGCGGATACTCAGGGCAGGGTTGGCCGAGTTCGCCGCCAAGGGCTATGGCGGAGCGCGTACCGAGGCTATCGCGAAACGCGCCAAATGCAACATCCGCATGCTCTACCACTACTTCGGCGGCAAGCAGGGCCTCTACCTGGCCTGCCTGGAAAAGGTCTATTTCCACATCCGCGAAGAAGAGCAGAAACTGAATCTCGCCGATCTGCCGCCGAAAGAGGCGCTGACGAAGCTGGTGCATTTCACCTTCGATCACATGCGCAAGAACCCCGATTTCGTGAGCATGGCCGCCGCCGAAAACACGATGCGCGGCAAGTTCGTGAAAAGGCTGCCCCTGGTCGCCAAGGCGGCCAGAAATCTGGTGGACGCCATTCAGCACATCCTCGAGCGCGGCGAGCGCGAGTGCGGATTCCGCGAAGGCGTGGATGCGCTGCAGCTCTATGTTTCGGTGTTGTCGCTGTCCTACCTGCATTTGTCGAACCGGCACACGCTTTCGATCACCTATGACAGGGACATGACCGAGTCCGCCTGGCTCGACGAGCGGCGCCAGCACGTGACGGATATGGTGCTTGCCTATTGCCATGCCGGGGCATGACCCGGGTCGCGATGAAAAGCGGTTCTCGTATGCGGGCGGGCGCCTTGGGCTTGCCCCGCGGCCGCATTCGGCCGCGGCAACGCCTCCGCCCCTGAAGCGGGGGCGTGTAGCGGGTCCGACCTGACGCGACACGCTACAGGTTTCAAGAGGCGCGCAAGCGCTAGGCGGATCGGGCGCCTTTTGCATCGGGATCATTGCCCGCATCGGCAGTCCGATCGCGCCCGCGCAGCGCCAGCCGGCGGCAGGGCGGTCGCCAAAGGAAAACCCCCGCCGGAACCCGGCAGGGGCAGGCCCGAAACGGTCGTCCGGCGGGGAAGCGGGGACGGGACCGGACGGGCGGACGCGGCCGGGCCGCGCTCAGCCGTGCAGCGCCTCGTACTTGGCCATCAGCTCGTCCTCGCTTTCCTCCCATTCGGGATCGGCGACGATGCATTCTTCCTCGGGGCAGACCAGCTGGCATTGCGGCTCGTCCTCGGCGCCGACGCACTCGGTGCACTTGAACGGGTCGATCACGTAGATCGGGTCGCCCGGGCTGATCGCTTCGTTGGGGCATACCGGCGCGCAGGCGTCGCATGCGGTGCAGTTTTCCATAATTCTGAGCGCCATGACCTTGTCTCCTTTTCTCTTGTCACGAAGCCTTGAGCAGCGTTCCGGCCTCGGCCAGGCGCTGGTGGCGGAACGCGCCCCAGAGCGCCGCGCCGATGGCGCCGGCATAGATCGAGTCGGGGTGGCTCACTACCTTGCACTCCATCCCCTTCATCTTGCCGAGTTCCTCGCGCATGGCCGCGACCAGCCCATCATCCTGCGCCAGGCCGCCGGTGACGAGGACGGTCTTGCCGTTGGCGCCGATGGACTTGAGCAGCCGGGCCAGGCGACTGGCCATGCTGAGGTGGATGCCCTTGAGGATGTTGGGGGCGGTGATCCCGCGCGACAC
>CAZNMK010000143.1:0-7089 GCA_964574045.1 uncultured Roseovarius sp.
CCTCGGCATGGGCGATGATCGCCCGGCGCAGCCACACCGTCAGCAGCGTGGCGTGGGCATCCATCGCCTCGTCGGTGAAATCGCGGGCGCCGGACTGCTCGCGTTGCATCGCCTCCAGGATGCCGGTCAGCTCTGCCTGGGCCAGCACGTCGCGGATGCGCAGCAGCGTCGGCTGGTCGGGCATCAGCAGCGGTCCGCCCGCGGGAATGGTGCAGACCGTGCCGAAGCCCTGCTTGCCCATCTCCAGTGCAAAGAGCGTGCCGGCGGGAAGGCACAGCGCGGTATGCACCCCCAGCCCGCGCAGCACCCCCTCGACCAGGCAGCGGCCCTGGCCGCGGGTGATCCAGACCAGCGCGTGCCGGGGGTGCGAATGCGGCAGTTCCGCCCGCCAGGCGCCGGCGCCCGTCCACTGGGCGATGCTCATGATCCCGGGGTGTTTGTACAAGTCCGTCACTGTCCCCGCCTTTTCCGCGCTTCGTCGGCTTTCCGACAGTTTTCCCCAGTCTGGCGCGGATTCAAAGGGAAAAATGTCGGAAATCCTATATGTCACAGGCGGAAATCCGCTGCCAGTCCCGCATCCGGGCGCGAAACCAGCTGCGCTGGCGCTTGGCATATTGCCTCGTGGCGGCGACGGCGCCGGCGCGCGCGGCGGAAAGGCTCGTCTCGCCGCGAAGATGCGCGATGAGCTGAACCGCCCCGATCGCCTTGGCCGAGGGCAGGGCGGGCGACCAGCCGGCCAGGTTGGCGCGTGCCTCGTCCAGCGCGCCGGCCGCGAGCATGGCGTCGAAGCGCGCCGCGATGCGCGGGTTCAGCCACTCCTTCGGCGCCTCGATCAGCAGCCGGGTACAGGTATCGGGCGGCAGCACCGGCGGCGGGGTCGCGTCGTGCCACTCGGCCAGCCCGCGCCCGGTGGCCTGGCCCACCTCCCAGGCGCGCAGCACGCGGGCGGGGTTTTCGGTGTCGATGCGCGCGCGCGTTCGCGCATCGAGCCCTCCCAGCAGCGCCGCGAGCCCCTCATTGGCACATAGACGCTCGGCCCGCGCGCGGATCTCCGGCGGCACCGGCGGGATGTCCGCCAGCCCCCCGGTCAGCGCGGTGAAATAGAGCCCCGTTCCCCCGACGATCACCGGGCGCGGACCCTGGCGCAGAAGCGGCGTCACCTCGCGCAGCCAGCGGCCCACCGAATAGGGCTCGTCGCCGGCGACATGGCCATAGAGGCGGTGCGGCACGCGCGCCTCGTCGGCTGTCGAGGGGCGCGCCGTCAGCACCCGCCAGTCGGCATAGACCTGGATCGCGTCGGCATTGACGACGATGCCGCCCGCGGCCTCGGCAATGCGCATCGCCAGTGCCGACTTGCCGCAGCCCGTGGGTCCGGCGATCAGCACCGGACGGTCGGCGGGAATGTCGGGCAAGGGCGTCATCTGGGCGGATATCCCGGACGGGGCGGGCTTTCTGTCATTGAACCCGTGCGGCTTTTGCGACATTTTGCCCGCGATTGCCAGCCCGTCGCCAGAGAAAGCCATTGCTCATGCCCGATACCGACACCCCCAAGCCGACATTCCGCCGCGTTCTGCTGAAGATTTCCGGCGAGGCACTGATGGGGGACCAGGGTTTCGGGCTGCATCCGCCCACGGTCGAGCGCATCGCGCGCGAGGTCAAGTCGGTGCATGACATGGGGGTCGAGCTCTGCATGGTCATCGGCGGCGGCAACATCTTTCGCGGGCTGCAGGGCTCGGCTCAGGGGATGGAGCGGACAACCGCCGACTACATGGGCATGCTGGCCACGGTGATGAACGCGCTGGCGATGCAGAGCGCGCTCGAGGGGCTGGGCGTCTTCTGCCGGGTGATCACCGCCATCCGCATGGACGAGGTGGCCGAGCCCTATATCCGCCGCCGGGCGGTGCGCCATCTGGAAAAAAAGCGCGTCTGCATCTTTGCCGCCGGCACCGGCAACCCCTATTTCACCACCGACACCGCGGCCACGCTGCGTGCCAGCGAGATGGCCTGCGAGGCGATCTTCAAGGGCACTAAGGTCGATGGCGTCTACGACAGGGACCCGGTGCAGCACCCGGATGCCAGGCGATATGACGACGTCACCTATGACGAGGTGCTGGCCCGGCATCTGAAGGTGATGGATGCATCCGCGATCGCGCTGGCGCGCGACAACAACCTGCCGATCATCGTCTTCTCGCTCGACGAACCGGGCGGTTTCCGCAGCATCCTGGCCGGAGAGGGCACCTATACAACCGTGCACGCCTGAGGCTAAACAGGATCATCACGGACGACCCGCAGAAGGAACACCAAGATGGCGGACGATTTCGAGCTGGACACCAAGGATCTGGAACGCCGGATGGATGGGGCGATGGCCGCGCTCAGGACGGAATTCGCGTCGCTCAGGACGGGCCGTGCCTCGGCCGGGATGCTCGAGCCGGTCATGGTCGAGGCCTATGGCCAGATGACGCCCATCAACCAGGTCGGCACCGTCAACGTGCCCGAACCGCGCATGTTGACGATCAACGTCTGGGACAAGTCGATGGTCGGCAAGGTCGAAAAGGCCATTCGCGAATCGGGGCTGGGGATCAACCCGCAGCTGAATGGTACAATCATCATGCTGCCGATCCCCGAACTGAACGAGGAGCGCCGGCGCGAGCTAACCAAGGTCGCCTCGCAATACGCCGAACACGCCCGCGTCGCCATCCGCAACGTGCGCCGCGACGGCATGGACAAGATCAAGAAGGCCAAGGCCGACGGCATGTCCGAGGACGACCAGAAATTCTGGGAAACCGAGGTGCAGGAGATAACCGACCGCCACATCGCCGCCGTCGACGAGGCGCTGGAGCACAAGCAAGCCGAAATCATGCAGGTCTGAGATGCCCGACGGTAGCGACAAGCGCACCCCCAAGACCCGCAAAGGGCCGCGCCATGTCGCGATCATCATGGACGGGAACGGCCGCTGGGCGCAGGCGCGCGGGCGTCCGCGCCTTTTCGGCCATCACGCCGGCGCGCGGCGGGTGCGCGAGATCGTCACCGCCTGTCCGGAACTCGGCGTCGAGTACCTGACCATCTTCGCCTTTTCGACCGAGAACTGGCGCCGCACCCAGACCGAGGTCGCGGGGCTGATGAACCTCTTTCGGCGCTACATCGTCAAGGAGATGCAGGAATTCGTCAAGAACGATGTCCGCGTGCGCTTCATCGGCGACCGGCTGCGGCTCGACGCCAAGCTGCGCGAGCTGATGGACGAGACCGAGGCGCTGACCGCGCAGTGCAGCGGAACCAACCTGACGGTGGCGGTCAACTATGGCGGCCGCGACGAGGTGGCGCGCGCCACCAAACGGCTGGCCGAGGATGTCGCCGCGGGGCGGCTCAAGCCCGAAAACGTGGATGAGGAAACCCTGCCAAGATACCTTGATACCTGTGTTTTGCCTGATCCTGACCTGGTGATCCGCACCAGCGGTGAGGCGCGGATATCGAACTTCCTGCTGTGGCAATCGGCCTATGCCGAGTACGAGTTCATCGACACGCTCTGGCCCGATTTCACCAGCGAGATCTTCACCGACCTGATCCGCGGCTACGGCACCCGCGAACGCCGCTTCGGGGCCGTATCGGCATGAGCGGGGCCGCCCGCTGGCACGATCTTGCCCCGCGCGTCGTTTCGGGCGTGGCGCTGGCGGCGGGGGGGGCGCTGATCGTGTGGCTGGGCGGCTGGGTCTTTACCCTGGCCGCCTGCGTCGCCTGCGGCGTCATGGCGTGGGAGGCCTCGCGCCTCTTTGCGGCCCCGGCGCCGGTGCAGGACGGCGCGCTGGCGGCGGCGGCGGTGCTGCTGGCGGCGGTGCTGCCGGGGATGTTCGTGCTGCCGCTGCTGCTGGCCTCGGCGCTGGTGGCGGCCGGGCGGGCGGGGCGCGACAGGGGGCTGTGCCTGGGCTTTCACCTGTGGCTTCTGGGGGCGGTGCTGGCGCTGATCGTGCTGCGCAACGAGGCCGGTCTTGCCGTGGCCCTGTGGCTGGTGGCCGTGGTCGTGGCCGCCGATGTGGCCGGCTATTTCGCCGGGCGCGCCCTGGGCGGGCCGAAATTCTGGCCCCGCATCAGCCCGAAAAAGACCTGGTCCGGCACCGTCGCCGGCTGGGCGGCGGCGGCGGCGGTCGGCCTGGTCTTTGCCGCGCCGACGGGGGCCAGCATGGCGCTGGTGCCGGTGTCGGTGCTGGCGGCGCTTGCCGGGCAGATGGGCGATATCGCCGAAAGCGCGGTCAAGCGCCGCGCCGGGGTCAAGGACAGCTCGTCCCTGATCCCCGGCCATGGCGGGCTGCTCGACCGGTTCGACGCGCTGATGGGCGCGGCGGCGGCGGCGGTGCTGCTGTGGTCGCTGGGCGCGATGTCGCCGGGGGCATGACGGGAAAGATGAAACGCATCTCAATCCTCGGCGCGACCGGCTCGATCGGGCAGAGCACCATCGACCTGGTGCGGCGCGACCCCGAGGGTTTCGACGTGGTGGCGCTGACCGGCGGGCGCAACATCGCCCGTCTGGCGGCGGATGCGCGCGCGCTGGGCGCGGCGCTGGCCGTCACCGCCCATGACGACCTGCTGGACGATCTGCGCGCGGCCCTCATGGGCAGCGGGGTCGAGGCCGCGGCCGGTTCGGCGGCGCTGACCGAGGCGGCGGCGCGGCCCGCCGACTGGGTGATGTCGGCCATCGTCGGCGCGGCGGGGCTGGCGCCGGGGCTGGCGGCGCTGGGGCAGGGGGCGACGCTGGCGCTGGCCAACAAGGAGACGCTGGTCGCCGCCGGGCCGCTGGTGATGGCGGCGGCGCGCGCGGGCGGCGCGCAGGTGCTGCCCGTCGACAGCGAGCATTCGGCCATCTTCCAGGCGCTCAGGGGCGAGGACATCGCCACCGTCGAACGGGTGGTGATTACCGCCAGCGGCGGCGCCTTCCGCGACTGGCCGCTCGAACGCCTGGCCGCCGCCACCCCGGCCGAGGCCGCGACGCATCCCAACTGGGACATGGGACGGCGGATTACCATCGACAGCGCGTCGATGTTCAACAAGGCGATGGAACTAATTGAAACAAAGGAATTCTTTGGTTTCGAGTCCGGGCAAATCGAAGTGCTGGTGCACCCCGAATCGCTGGTGCATGCGCTGGTGGGGTTCCGCGATGGCGGCATGATCGCCCATGTCGGGCCGCCCGACATGCGCCACGCCATCGGCCATGCGATGTACTGGCCCCGGCGCACCGATCTGCCGGTTGCGCGGCTCGACCTGGCCGAGATCGGCCGGCTCAGCTTTCGCGCCCCCGACCCCAAGCGCTATCCGGCCCTGGGACTGGCGCGGCAGGTGATGGCGGCGGGCGGGCTGGCCGGCGCGATCTTCAACGCCGCCAAGGAGCGCGCGCTCGATCATTTCATCGCTGGACATCTGGGATTTTGCGATATGTCCGAAGTGGCGGAGGAGGTACTGGCCCGAGAGATGCCCGGCGCGCGCCCCAATGCTGCCGGTTTCGGCCTTGACGACGTGTTCGAGGCCGATCGCGCCGCGCGGCTGTGCGCCGACGCGGTGGTGAGAGAAAGACAATAACAGGAGCAGGTATTGGATTTGCTGGCTTTCATTCCCCAGTTCGGCGGGCTGTTCATGACCCTGCTGGCCTTTGTCGTGGCGCTGTCGGTGATCGTGGCGGTGCACGAATACGGGCACTACATCGTCGGGCGCTGGAGCGGGATCAAGGCCGATGTCTTCTCATTGGGCTTCGGCCCGGTGCTGTGGGCGCGCACCGACCGGCACGGCACCCGCTGGCAGGTCGCGGCGCTGCCGTTCGGCGGCTATGTCAAGTTCATGGGCGACGAGACCGCCGCCAGCGGCACGCCGGGCGAAAGCTACAGCCGGCTGACGCCCGAGGAACGCCGCCACACGATGCTGGGGGCGCCGCTCTGGGCGCGCACGGCCACGGTGGCGGCGGGGCCGGTGTTCAACTTCGTGCTGTCGGTGCTGGTCTTCGCCGGCGTGATGATGGCGCAGGGCCGCGTGGTCGAGCCGCTGACCGTGGGCGCGCTCAAGCCGCTGCCGGTCGAGGGCGCCGCCCTGAAACCCGGGGACGAGCTGATCCGCATCGCCGGGCACGAGGTGCCGTCGCGCGAGGATGCCGATAGCGATGCGTTCGAGGCGTTTCTCGACGCGCTGCCGCGCCGGGCGCTGCTGGACTACGAGGTGCGCCGCGACGGCGAGGTGCTGAGCGTCCCCGGCCCGCAGCCGATGCCGCCGATGGTCGAACAGCTGGCGCCGAAATCGGCCGCCTTCGACATCGACATGCGCGCCGGCGACGTGATCACCGCCATCGACGGCGAACCCGTGGTGGCGTTTTCGCAGCTCAAGGAAAAGGTCGAGGCGTCGGACGGGCGGGTGCTGCGGCTGACGGTGTGGCGCGACGGCGAGCCGGTCGAGTTCGCCCTCGCCCCGCGCCGGGTGGACGAGCCGCAGGAAGAGGGCGGATTCCGGACCGAGTGGCGCATCGGCATCGCCGGCGGGCTGGCGTTCGAACCCGCGACCGAGGCGCTGGGTCCGGCGGCGGCGCTCGCCGATGGCGCCGCGCAGGTCTGGCGGGTGATCGCCGGCTCGGTCTCGGGGCTCTATCACATGATCACCGGGGCGATCAGCAGCTGCAACATGTCCGGCCCCATCGGCATCGCCGAGGTCTCGGGCGCGATGGCCAGCCAGGGCGCCAGCAGCTTCATCTGGTTCATCGCCGTACTGTCGACGGCGGTCGGGCTGCTGAACCTGTTTCCGATCCCGGTGCTGGATGGCGGGCACCTGGTGTTTTTCGCCTACGAGGCGGTTGTCGGCCGCCCGCCGAGCGAGGGCGCGCTCAGGGTGATGATGGCGGCGGGGCTGGCGCTGGTACTGGGGGTGATGGCGTTTGCGCTGGGCAACGACCTGTTCTGCCCCTGATTGCGCCCGATCCGCACGAGTCGCCATTGTGTTGCCGCAATTGCGCCCCGAATCCCGTCACATTCCGCCGGCATTCAGAACCCCTGAACAAAGCCCGGAAAAGGTTCGGCCATGCAACAGATCGTCAGAGGATATCGCGGTCTCAGCCTGCTTGTCGAT
>CAZNMK010000144.1:0-4114 GCA_964574045.1 uncultured Roseovarius sp.
CCCTTGCCGGCACGGTGCCACGCCAGCGCGGTTTCGGGAATGTCGTCAAATCGGTTCATTGGTATCTTCCATGACGCCCCGCCTTTCTTTATCAACAAGCTCCGCTAGGCTGTTTCTTAGGCCAGCACGCCAGTCCGAAAACAGTTCCAATACGCGGTCGCGCATCCACGCATGCTGCCTCTGCCAGTCGGTGTCATCCATGGCATCAGCGACCAGGGTCTTGAAGAACTGGTAATGCCCGCTCCGGTTCGCCTCCCAAACACCTTGCTGAAGCGAAGGGTACTCCAACCCATCAGCCCAATCGCCAAATAGCTCCGACACTCTTCGGCCAACCGACAGATAGACACCGATGTTCCCGTTCGCGATCAGGCGGTAAACATAGATTCCACCTCCATCCGGTGGCCTAAGTTCGCCAGTCAATGCCAGCTTCATCCAACCCTGATTCGGCGCAGACGCTGGCGGACTAAGGCCTTCCCAAGGCTCCCAGGCATCAAGAAACGCCTGCCAGTATTCCATGCGGCGCTGGTAGTCCTCCATTTCAGCTGCCCGCGTTCTTTGTTTCTGAAGCCGAACCCAGTCGTTCGGCCTCACGACAATCTCGAACTTGGGTGCCGGATCGCTAGTGCCGATCCGCCAGACTTCCATCTCAACCCCGAAAAATGCAAACTCCGTCGATGTGTTATCGTTCAACCAATCGAGGGCAGCCCTATGCTCCTCGCGCAGCGTTTCAGCAATCCATATGATTGTTCGAACATCCTCTACCCCCGCTAAATAGGTCAGCACTTGACCGAGGTGCCCATGATCACTCCTGGCAAATTGGTTCTCGATCACAACCGTCTGATCGTTGATGTCCTTGCAAATGACATCGGCTCGGAAGTTTCCAATGCTTACCTCGGTTTTCACCTGATCAAGTGGCCCCAACTCCAATGTCTCGGCCAATAAACGGAGATTCTCCTCCTTGCCGAACCAAGGCGTGAAGTCCATAGTTTCATTGGGCCATACAGACCTGACGTCTTGTCGCTTCAATCGCCCTATCTTGACCATTTAGACCTCCCTTAGCGCGCATATTGGGGCGCGCTGCGGGCGGTTTCAAACGCCAAGTGCGCGCATCGCCCTTGCCCGGAATCTATGGCGAGGCGCACGGCGCCGCAATGGCGCCCGACGCGGGGCGATTGCCGGGAACGGGTCAGACACCCGCCACGGTGCCCCCTTCGGCCTGCAGCACCGCCATCAGGCGCGCCTTTTCGCCGGTGTCGCCCGTGCGCGAGATCGCCTCGGCAAGCTCCTCCAGCGTGGCGATGGAATGGCCGGCGCGAAAGCTGTCGACATGCGGCAGCATCGCCCGGATGCCCGCGGCCCGTGGCGCGAATTCCTGCCATCGCAGCAACGGGTTGAGCCAGATCAGCCGACGCGAGGACAGGTGCAGGCGCTCGGCCTCGCTCGCCAGCCGCGCCGGATCGCCGCGGTCGAGCCCGTCGGTGATCAGCAGTACCACCGCCCCCTGCCCCATCACCCGGCGCGACCAGTCGTGGTTGAAGGCGTGCAGGCAGTCGCCGATCCGCGTGCCGCCCTCCCAGTCCTGCGCCTGCCGCCCGGCGGCGGCAAGCGCCGCGTCGACATCGCGCTTGGCCAGGTGGCGGGTGATATTCGTGAGCCTGGTGCCGAAGGTGAAGGCATGCACCCTGGCCCAGCCCGCGCCCTTGTGGTTGGCGACCGCGTGCAGGAAATGCAGCACCATGCGGCTATATTGGCTCATCGAGCCGGAAATGTCGCACAGAACCACCAGCGCGGGCCAGCGCGGGCGCGGGCGGGTCCGGTGGATGCGCCCGATCTCGCCGCCCCGGCGCATCGCCGCGCGCAGGGTGCGGCGGGCGTCGACGCGCCGGCCAAGCGGGCTGGCCTCGCCCCGGCGCGAGGCCAGCGGCTTGACCGGCAGGGTGAGGCGCGCGAGCATCCGCCGGGCCTCGGCGATCTCGGCGGTGCTCATCTGCTCGAAATCGAGCGTCCTCAGCCGTTCTTCGCCCGACATGGTGCGCGAGGCGTCGATCTCGATCAGCGTTTCCCCGTCCCCGCCCTCGGGTTCGGGCGCGTCATGCGACATCTCGTCGAGCAGCGCCTCGGCGGCGCGTTTCTCGCCGGCGGCGGCGCGGCGTTCCTCTTGCACGCCGCGGACCGCCGGCAGCAGCATCGCCATCATGTGTTCCATGTAGCGCGGATCGCGCCAGTAGAGGCGAAAGAGCTGGGCAAAGACGGCGCGGTGTTCGGGACGCGCGATGAAACATGCCCGCAGCGTATGAAAGAAATCGCGCCGCGAGGTGAAGCCGGCCGCCTCGACCGCGCGGATGGCGTCGATCACCCGCCCCGGCCCGGCGGGCAGCCCGGCCTTGCGCAGCGCCCGCGCGAAATGGACGATGTTGTTGGCCAGACGGGGATTTTCCGGCAGATCGAGAGGGGCGGCTTCAGGCATGCGTCGCTCTTGGGGGTTTCACCCCCCAAACCCCAGGATATTTTCGAACAGAAGAAGCCTCATGCCGGTTCCAGGGTTGCGCGCGCCTCGTCGAGGATGCGCGCGGCCTCGGAGCCTTGCAGCCGCGCGATGTCGTCCTGGTATTTCAGCACCGCGCCCAGCGTATCGGCGATCACCTCGGGGCTGAGGTCGATGACGTCGAGCGCGATGAGGCACTTGGCCCAGTCGATGGTCTCGGCGACGCCCGGTTTCTTGAACAGATCCTCGGTGCGCAGCGCCTGCACGAAGGCCACCACCTCGCGGCTGAGCCGCTCGGAAGCCTCGGGCGCGCGGGCCTGCAATATCTCGATTTCGCGGGCGAAGTCGGGATAGTCGACCCAGTGGTAAAGGCAGCGCCGCTTGAGCGCGTCGTGAACCTCGCGGGTGCGGTTCGAGGTCACGATCGCGACCGGCGGCTCGGGCGCGCGGATGGTGCCCAGTTCGGGGATGGTGACCTGGAAATCGCTGAGCGCCTCGAGGAGGAACGCCTCGAACGGCTCGTCGGTGCGGTCGACCTCGTCGATCAATAGCACCGGCGCGCCGCCGGGCTGCGGGCGCATCGCCTGAAGGAGCGGGCGCGCGATCAGGAATTCCTCGGTGAAAAGCTCGTCGGTCAGCGCCTCGCGGTCGACCCCGCCCGAGGCCTCGGCGGCGCGGATGGCGATCATCTGCTCGGCGAAGTTCCACTCGTAGACGGCGCTGGCGGCATCGAGCCCCTCGTAGCATTGCAGGCGAATGAGCCGGCGGCCGAGACCGGCCGCCAGCGCCTTGGCGATCTCGGTCTTTCCGGTGCCCGCCTCGCCCTCGAGAAAAAGCGGCTTGCCCAGCCGCAGCGCCAGGAAAACCACGGTGCCGAGCGCACGGCCGCAGACGTAATCCTGTCCCGCCAGCAGCGCCTGCACGTCGTCGATTGATGCGATGGATGTCATGAAGGTCTCCGCGCGTCCACGGGTCAAGTACCTGCATCGCCCCCCGCCCGGCGTCAAGTCCGCCCCGCCGGCGGGGGCGGGGTCGCCGCCCAGAAACCCCTTGGATTTTCCCAAGTTTCGCCCAACTTCACGGCTAGATCTTGTGACCTCAGAGAACCGCGCCAAAGCGGTCGGAACGCAATGCGACAAGGACCGAGCAGGATGCAGGACAGCGTGAGCGCCATCAAGACCGACCTGGGCGGGCTCGACTGGGACGGCTGGTGCGAAAAGGCCGCCGAAGCAGCCGGCGAGGACGGTTTCGCCGAGCGGCTGGGTCCAGGGCACGCCGCTGTCCTCATCGAAAGAGAACCGGTGCTGCTCGTGACCTTCGAGAACTACGAGACGATCAAGGCACGGTCCGGCACGGGCCACCCCATCGGCTGGGAGTTGCTGGAGGCGCTGGGCTGGTCGCAGCTGTCGCTCGTGAGCGACGGCGACACCTGGTTCCGCGACCCGCGCGTTCATGGCTTTTTCGACCGGCTGATCGACGACGGCTTCTTCGAGGATTTCGAGAAGGTCGTCTTTTACGGCGCCGGGCCCGGGGGGGGGGGCCCCCCCCCCCCCCCGGGGGGGGCCCCCCCCCCGCGGGGGGGGGGGCGGGCCCCCCCCCCCCCCCCCCCCCCCCCCCGGGCCCCCCGGG